>CAMCYT010000130.1 GCA_945885485.1 Prosthecobacter debontii | reverse complement strand
GCCGAGATCGATCAGATTAAATCATGCGAGAAATTTGCTTTATGAGTGAAGCAAAAAGAACCGCTCTAAATCTGAAAATCGGAAGTGGTGGATTCGAGATGCAAACCGCACTCAAATTTCTCGCCGTTGAAACGGGTGCCGTTGGCGGTGCCGTCTTCGGAAGGCTTGGTGCTGTGCCAGTCGCCCATGGTGACGTAGCCTTGTTCGGCCAGAGGATGACGGAGAAGTTGGTGTTGGTGGAAAAACAGATCCACCTGTGCGTCGGCCCAGTCGAGGATGGGGTAAACTTTGAGAGTTCTTTTCTGCTGCTCGGCGAAATTACGTTCTTGGCGTGTATCGGAGTGAGAGCGACGCAGGCCACTGATCCAGACATCGCCGCCGATCTCACGCAGGGCGCGATTCATCGGTTCGACTTTTGTTAGAAGCGCGTAGCGATCCGCACCTTCTTTGCTGCTTTCCCAGAGATTTCCCCACAGTGCCTGAATGCGTGCAGCGGAAATCGTTGGATGATAGACCCGATAATCGAGCGGGAATTTTTCCATCAATTCTTCGGCGTAGCGATAAGTCTCAGGAAACAGGAATCCGGTATCGATGAAGACGACGGGGATTTTCGGTGCGTGATCGTGGATGAGTTTTAGCATCACCGCGGCTTGCAGGCCGAAGCTGGTGCTCGCGACCAGACGGTCGCCAAGTTGCTTATAAAGTAATTCAAGCCGCTGACCTGCGCGCAGATTCACCAGCTCAGCGGAGAGCTGTGCAGGATCGGCTACATCTAAGTCTGGGTTGTTTACTTTCAAAGCTTCCATCTTGGATCTGTGATTTAGGCACGGGCTTCTTCTTTGATATTCTTGTGGAAATCTTTGCCTTGCTCGGTTGCGGCGACGTAGCCTGCGCGGATGCAGAAATCGCCGAAACGTTCACCTTCGATACGCTCTTTCGCGTAGTGTTTGATGATGGGGCCAAGTAAAGTTTTGACTTCGTTACCTGGGAAATTCTCGCGATACATTTTCGACAAACGCTGCCCCGCAAAGCCACCGCCGAGATAGACGTTGTAGCAACCGGGTGAGCGACCCACAAAACCGATCTCGGAAATATAAGGACGAGCGCAACCGTTCGGGCAGCCGGTCATGCGGATGGTGATTGCATCGTGACGCAAGCCGGCTTCTTCGATGACTTCTTCAAGTTCTGTTAGAAGCTCAGGGAGATAACGTTCTGCCTCGGCGAGGGAGAGTGCACAAGTTGGCAACGCCACACACGCGATTGAGTTCAAACGCAGGGCACTTTTCAAGTGGCTATCTTTGATCCCGTATTGTTCGAGGAGCTTTTCGATCTCCGGACGTTTCTCGGGAGAAACGTTGGCGATCATCAGGTTTTGGTTCGCGGTGAGACGGAAGTCGCCGTCGTGAATTTTTGCGATCTCGCGCAGACCAGTGCGCATTGGATAGCTAGGTGTATCGAGCACGCGACCACCCTGAATGAAAAGGGTGAGATTGAATTTTCCATTCACACCTTCGACCCAACCGTAGCGATCGCCGTTATCTTCGAATTTGAAATCGCGAACTGGACCGAGATTGTAACCGAGGTATTCGTTGAGTTTTTCAAGGAACCACTCAGGACCGTGATCGTCCACGGTGTATTTCAAACGCGCATGTTTACGCTCGGTGCGGCAACCGAAATCGCGCTGCACGAGAACGACTTTTTCAGCGACGTCGTTGACTTGCTCGACCGTGCAGAAACCAATGACATCCGCGAGGCGAGGATAGGTTTCCTCGGAACCGTGGGTCATGCCCATGCCGCCGCCGACAGCGACGTTGAAGCCGACGAGTTTATCTTTCTCAACGATGGCGATGAATGACAAGCAGTTCGCGTAGATATCGACATCGTTAGAAGGCGGCACCGCGATGGTGATCTTGAATTTGCGTGGAAGATACGTTTTGCCATAAATCGGCTCGATCTCTTCTTCGCTGGATTCGACCTTTTCACCATCTAACCAAATCTCGTGATACGCACGAGTCGCTGGCGTGAGGTGATCGGAAATTTGTTGGGAAACTTTCAGCACCTCAGCATGAACTGAAGTGAGATAAGGATTCGGGTTGCACATCACGTTGCGGTTCACATCGCCGCAAGCAGCGATCGTATCCATCGCGGTTTGGTTGATCTCCGCGATGGTTCTTTTCAAGTTCGACTTGATGATGCCGTGGAATTGAAAGGCTTGGCGGGTGGTGAGCTTGATCGTGCCGTTGGCGAACTGCGTGGCCATACGGTCGGTTTCGAGCCATTGATGCGGAGTCGCGACGCCGCCAGGAACCCGGATGCGGATCATGAACGAGTAGGCTTTATCCAACTTATGCTTACGACGATTCGGACGCAGATCGCGATCGTCTTGTTGATAAGTGCCGTGGAATTTCAGCAACTGCTGATCATCCTCGCTCATCGAGCCAGTGGACAAGTCGGCAAGACCTTCCTGGATCGTTCCGCGCAAGTAGTTACTACGGATTTTGATGTATTCGTTGGCGGCTAGTTTTTGATCGGACATGGGAATATAAGATTTGATTGAACCACGGATGAACGGGGATGAACTCGGATGAAGAGGATTGTTTTATTTAAAGTGATACGCGGCGGTATTGGAGTCTCGCGTGTTTGAAGTTGATGATGAGTGCTAGTTTAAGTTTTGTAACACGTAGATAATTAAGCATTTGGCCGATTTCGTTCTCGGTGATGCTCTCAATAGTTTTTAAATCGACGATGATGTTATTGTAGATGATGAGATCTGGAATGAACTCGTCAATTTTCACCTCATCGAAGATGACAGGATAACGCGGCTGTTGCTGGTGAGGAACGTTGTTTTTACTTAATAAATGAACTAGGGCATTTTCGTAGGTCTTTTCCCTAAATCCATGACCGAGAGTGTTCGTGATTTGGAAACAGAATTGCAATATGGTATGGGTCTCATTCTCAAACAACAGGCCGCTACCCCTGTCATCCTGTATTTGATCCTTTGAATCCATATTAGATATCACGTTCATCCGTGTTCATCCGTGGTTAAATTTTCTTTAATAAACGTCGCGTTGGTAACGTTTGGCTTTCTTGAGGTTCTCAACGTATTCCTCTGCTTGTTCGCGGGATTTTGCACCGTGGTTGATGACGATGGAGATAAGTGCTTCGTGTACATCAGCGGCCATGCGGCTGGCGTCGCCGCAGACATAGAAATGCGCGCCTTGCTCAAGCCATGCGTAGATTTCCGCGCCTTGCTCGACCATCTTGTCTTGGACGTAAACTTTCTCGGGTTGATCGCGCGAGAAGGCGAGGTCGAGCTTGGTGAGCTGTTTGTTTTTAAGGAAATCCTGCCACTCAAGTTGGTAGAGGAAATCGTAGGTGTAGCGTTGATCGCCGAAGAACAACCAGCTCTTACCCGTTGCTCCAATAGCAGCGCGATGCTCGACGAAGGAACGGAAAGGCGCAACGCCGGTGCCGGGACCGACCATGATGATGGGCGTGTTGTCATCAGCAGGTAGGCGGAAGTTTTTGTTAGGTTGAACGAACACCGAAACGTTTTCACCGGTCTTCGCGATATCGGAGAGATAGGTGGAGCAAACGCCTTTGCGGGTTCTGCCGTGGGTTTCGTATCTCACAGCCGCGACGGTGAGATGCACTTCATCAGGATGCGCAAGCGGGCTTGAAGCGATGGAGTAGAGGCGGATTGGAAGCTTACGGAAGATTCCGCAGAGAGCTACGGCAGATAAACCGTTTGGCGCAAAGTCGATGATCGCATCAATGATTTCACGGCCGTCGATGTATTCGCGGAGTTGATCTTTGGCTTCTTCTTCAAGTAGCGCGATCAGCATTGCGGAGCTAGTTGCTTCTGCGAGTTTTTTGAGTACGGCTTTGGAAAGCGCGGTGATATCAAAATCTTCACGTAACGCATCCGCTAACAGTTTTTTGCCGACGCCTTTAACTTCGATTTCCTCAGTGCCGGTGAGTTGTGCAGCATTGATGATGTCTTTCAGCATGCTCGGGCAATTCGTCGGCTGCACGGCAAGTGCATCTCCTGGTTCGTATTGCAAGCCGCTGCCTGTTAGGGAGAGCTCGATATGGATAGTTTCCTTGGCGGAGCCTTCGCCGTTGAGAAGAAGATTTTCGATCACTTCGGATGGAAACGGATTTTTCTTTCCGAACTCCGTGCTGGCCGGAGATGTATATTCATAGGCAGCTGGAACAACGGCAACAGTGGCAGGAGTGATCGCTTTAAGCGCAGCCGCAAACCACTCGGTGTAGGCATCTTCGAAATCGACATCGCAATCCGCTCTTGGCGCAACGCGGGTCGCACCGAGTGCTTCGAGGCGAGCATCGAACTGCTTACCGATCTCGCAGAATTTTTCGTAAGAAGTATCGCCAAGTCCGCAGACAGAGAATTTCACGCCGGCGAGTTTCACATCCTCGGACATGAACGCTTTGTGAAAACTCACTGCGGTTTCGGGTGCTTCGCCATCGCCCCATGTCGAGACGATCACGAGTAGATGATCGACTTTTGCGAGATCAGCAGGAGAAATGTCCGACATGTTTTTCATCACCGCTTTGAAACCTTTTTTCTTGGCTTCTTTGACGGCGCGATCAGCGAGCTCCTCGGTGTTTCCGCTTTCGGTGCCATAGAGCACGGTCAATTTTCCAGCAGCTGCGGGAGCGGCGGCAGTAGTAACAGTTGATGACTGCGCAGCAAGGAATCCACTGAGCCAGCCGCGCTGAAGCGCATCAAAGCCAGCAAGGAGCGAATCCAACGACTTGCGCTGGTCTGGGGAAAACGGGGAACTCTCGGGAAGCATAATCCTTAGTAATTTACCTTTCTTTGTCAAGTTTCTATGAAAATTTGCATCCTAAGGCACGAATAAGCAACTATTATTTCGGAAATTTCGAGGGGAGATCGGAAGTGGACACAGGGTATCGTGTGCTTTTTTTACACGGAGGGAGAGAGGAAACGGAGGAGAGGAGGGCTGAGTTTTGAAATTTCTGGGTCCATTTTGCATCTTTATCCCGAAGGGATGACAGAAATTAGCGCGGGGTTGAGCGGAGCGACACCCCGGGTTGGCATAGATATTCATCTGCACCCTGGAGGGCGTGCCAGAAATAAGAGGCGCGAAATCATGCTAGCACCTGCGACCCGCTCTCGGGGTCGGATTTAATTTTCATCATATCCCCGAGGTAGTCGTCGCTATCGCTCCTCGACCCCGCGCTAATTTCTTAGATCCCGCTGGGATCTTTTCTACTTCGATCCAGAAATCGATTTCGTTAAACTCTCCAATTCGGAGTTTCCTAATTTTCGATTTAGACTTAAAACTCCCACATGCCCACCGTCCAAGTCGCACTCGGCGATCGTTCTTATCCAGTCATTGTTGAAAATGGCTTGTTGTCAGCTGTTGCGGAAATGCTTAAGCAGCAGGGACTTTCTCATCTGCGTCCGGCGATCATTTCGGATGAGACGGTTGCCGCGCACCATGCGCAGACGGTGATCTCCAGTTTCACTGAAAACCCACCCACCCTACACACGATCCCTGCGGGCGAGGGTTCGAAATCGCTTTCCCATGCAGAGGTGCTTTGCCGCGAAATGATTCGCGCGGGTCACGATCGACGCTCCATTATCATCGCACTCGGCGGCGGTGTGGTCGGCGATCTTGCGGGATTTGTCGCATCGATTTTTTACCGTGGCATTCCCTTTGTGCAGATTCCGACCACGATTGTTTCCCAGGTCGATTCATCGGTCGGTGGAAAAACCGGGGTGAACGTCGCGGAAGGAAAAAACCTGTTAGGAGCGTTTCATCAGCCGAAACTCGTGATCGTCGATCCCGAGACTCTAAAGACTTTGCCGGCACGTGAGTTTCACGAAGGCTTCGCGGAGGCCATCAAGCATGCGGCCATCCGTGATGCGGCGATGTTGGAAGATCTCTTAGCCATTGATCCGGAGAAACGCGAGGTTCCGGCGGAGTTGTTGGCGCGCAATATCGCGATCAAAGCCCGCGTCGTGGAAGCGGATGAATATGAAACCAAGGACATACGCGCCTTATTAAACTTCGGGCACACTATCGGGCACGGTATCGAGGCTTCGTTGCCCTATGGCGAAATGCTGCACGGTGAAGCGATCGCGCTGGGGATTCGTGCGGCATTGGTAATTTCCGAAAAACATTCCGGACTTTCCACTGAGGCTTCACAGAAAATCCTCGGCCTGCTCAAGCATTTCCACCTCCCGCTCAAGCTTTCGCCTGATATCCCAACTGCGACGGTGATGGAGAAACTGACCCGCGATAAAAAATTCAAATCGGGAAAAATCCGTTTCGTAACCCTTTCCGAAATCGGCAAAGCCCAAGTCATCGAAACCGTGACGGCTTCCGATCTGGAAGCGGCGATTGATAATTTAAGAGGCTGAATAGAACCACAATGGGAGCGAAGCGGACATGGGCGAACACAAAAAATTAAATTTCTTCGTCAAATGGACACGGATGAACGCAGATGGGGATGAATTCTCAGAATGCTAATTTGAGTTATTAGATGTTTTCCTCACATTGAATTTTATCTGTGTACATCTGCGTTCATCTGTGGTTCAATTTTCTGCAATCCGTAACCAATCATCGGTAGATTCTCCTACTCATTTTGAAACTTGAACTTTTAAACGGCGATTGCCTGAAAGTCCTCCCCACACTCGAAGAGAAATCCTTCGATCTCGTGATGACATCGCCGCCTTACAATCTCGGGATCAACTATTCTTCCTTCAAAGACACCGCGCCGCGCGATGAGTTTCTCGCTTGGTGCAAAACCTGGGCAGCGGAAGTGAAACGCGTGATGGCGGATGACGCGTCGTTTTTCCTCAACATCGGTGCCGCACCATCAA
>CAMCYT010000129.1 GCA_945885485.1 Prosthecobacter debontii | reverse complement strand
CATCGCCATTATTGTAGCAGGAATCTCGGGTGCACAAATACGCGAAATGACCGATGAAATGGCGAAATCCCACCTTAACTCCCCACGTGAAACTTGGATTGGCGAACTCGAAGCATCTTGGCTCTACCTCTTTCATCGCAGCTTCTCGTGGCTGATCCTGATTTTAGTCATTGGCTCGTTTTGGATCGCTAGAAAAAATCAAAAGGGTGGAGCCACAAAGATCCAATGGGCAGCCTTAGCTATCGTATTCTCCCAAATGTTTCTCGGCCTGATCATGGCGCAAATTCATATCTACTCATGGGTCCAACTCCTACACGTCGGCCTCGCTGCCATCCTCCTCACTCTGGTATTCTTCTGGCTGTTAATCATTCCCAAAGAATCCAGTAAATCCCTCTAAAAAATTGAGCTTAACGAGACACGCTCGTTAAGCTCATTGAACATTTCTAGCCTGTTTGGCGAATCATTCGAAAGAATTCACCATTTCCAAACTCTCTTTAGACGGAGCTTTATTACGGCGATTCTCTTGGGATCTATTTTGAATTTCCGGCTGACGCATCGCCTCTGGGGTTGATAATTCACTCTTACGTCCTCCTCGCTCTTTGTTGGGATTTGCTTCACGTTCAGGACGGGGATGCCTTTCTTCTTTAAGCACTTTTTCTTTCGGTGCAGATTTCAGCGATTCCTGTTTCGGCTCACTCATTCTCGGCTCTGGACGCCTAGGTTGTTGAGGATGATTTACATGTGTGTTTTGGTTTACATTGCCGTTACGAATGGCTTGATTTGCCTGACTCGATCCAAAAAATGATCCACTTCTAGGGTCACGATTTGGATTATGAGATGAGTATCGATCAGGATATGAGTCATAGCTTCTAGATGAGCTGGTGGTCTGAATATTTCGCGACCAAGCGTTATTTAAACTACGATACCGCTCGCTTCGGTTCTGATAGTTATCAAGCCTGTAATCATGGAAATGGCTCGGCGGGCTGATGTAGTTGCGTCCCGTGCTCCAGCCATGAGGGTGTGGCGTACCATACACGTATGCAGGACGGTAACCCACTGGATAATATCCATTTAAATAAGGATCATAATAGCAGCGTCTTGAGTAATCATAATAGCAACGCGCATGAGGATCATACCCCCAACGCGAGTTATGGGTTCTCACAAAATAAGTAGTCGTGAAATTTCGGCTACCATATCCATAACCATAGCCCGAAGAATACGATGGATTGGAGTAGCCCGGTTGATACGCACAGGACGGAATCGCGACAGCGGAAATTGCAGCAGCTGTTGCGACCAAAAACACACGGTTTACTTTCATAGTGATTAATAGACAACGGATCAGAAGAATCTATTCAAGATGATTTCAAATATTTCTGGTTACCTAGTTTAATGGCATCTGTGCTTGCAGCGAGGCCTCTCTCGGGCTTTGCTTTCTCGCATCACATGAAAGACTTTCCCATCCTTATCACCGGCGGCGCAGGCTATATCGGATCGCACACCGTGCGCTACTTGGTTGGATTGGGGAAAAAAGTCGTGGTTCTCGATAACCTCGTATTCGGACACAAGGACGCCATTGTTGATTCCTCAGTCGAACTCGTTATCGGCAATGTCGGCGACCAAAAACTCCTACGTGAGCTTTTCCAGAAACACCAGTTTGGTGCCGTGATCCACTTCGCCGCGTATGCTTATGTCGGAGAATCCGTGACCAACCCCCTCAAATATTATTGGAACAATACCGCAGAACCGATTGCTCTGCTCCAAGTCATGCAGGAAAACGACTGCAAAGCCTTTGTCTTTTCATCAACATGCGCCACTTATGGCACTCCTGCGCGAATCCCCATCGACGAATCAAACCCACAAAACCCCATCAATCCCTACGGCCAGAGCAAACTCATGGTCGAGCACATTCTCCGCGATTGCGATAAAGCATGGAACTTGCGCTCTGCCTGTCTCCGCTATTTCAACGCCAGCGGCTGCTCCTCAGACAGCAAGATCGGCGAAGACCATGATCCGGAAAGCCACCTTATCCCCAGAGTCCTAATGGCTATTACCGGCGAAATTGATACCCTGGAGATCTATGGAACAGATTATCCAACTCCAGATGGCACATGCATTCGCGACTACATCCACGTCGAAGATCTCGCCGCAGCTCACGGTCTAGCCCTGGAATACATCCTGACCCATGATCAATCTATCCAGTGCAACCTCGGCACCGGCAAAGGGATTTCCGTCAAAGAAATCATCGCCGCAGCGGAACAAGTCACTGGGAAAAAAGTTCCCATCAGCTACGGCCCAAGACGCGAGGGAGATCCGCCTGAATTGGTTTCCGCCCCAACTCATGTTTTCAATACCCTTGGCTGGAAAGCCCAGCGCTGTGATGTTATCGACATTGTCGGCTCTGCATGGGCCTGGTTAAATGGTCCTCGAGGCGGTAGATTTGAAAAATAATCCCAAAAACCATATGGTAACTGCCATGTATTGACATTAATTCTTGCCCTCAGATCAAAAATCTACAAAGTTGAAAATAGCGTTAGGGATTTACCCTTCTATTCAACCCATGAAAAACCCTCTAGCATTACTAAAGTCGAACCGTGTATCTAGAAAAGCATCTCTAGGCTTTTCTTTAGTCGAGATTCTCATCGTCCTTTTAATCATATCAATCCTTATGACAGCAGGCGTCATGGGGCTTAAAAATCTCTCAGCAGGCAAAGGCACCTCATCAGCTATTGCGACCTGTGAATCACTTTTCAACGAAGCCCGCACCATCGCTATCTCTAAACGCTGTAAAAGCCGATTGATGATCGATATCAATGATAACGACAGTGACGATTACCTGCGCCGGGTTGTCATTGCTCATCAAAAAATCAACGATGATGGCACCATCGATCCAAATGCATGGATTCTCTCCAGCCGTGCTTATACCTTACCCGCCGCAACATTTTTCAGCCGTGAACACTCCAAACTCGTTGATGAATCGAAAATTCCTGAAGCGAATATGAGCGGTGAGAACTTCACGGCACGCTATGCTGGAAACTACGTCTTTTACGAATTCAATGCCGAGGGCATTCCTGCACTAACCCCAACAGGGGAAAGCTTTATCGGCGCAAGTTTTATCATCGGCGGCGGCATCCGTCCCAAAGGTCAGGAACCTCGGCTGATTAAAGATGCTGAAAAAGATCTTGCAGGTTTTGTCATCTGGAGAAACGGCAGAACATCCACTTATCGCAATCCTGAACACATGGAGATCGATACATCACAGAAAAAATTCTGAAATTATGAAACCCTTCATCCTCAAAACTCAGAACGCCCAATTGCGCAACATACTGCGTGGATTCACACTCATGGAGACCGTGATTGCGATCTTGGTTCTAGCTGTCTTGCTAACAGGCTTCCTCACCGTTTTCACTCCAGCCGCTCAGGGAATCAGACGATCAATCAGCACCCAGCAGGCAGATCGTCTCAATGCAACCCTGGAAAGAGACATGTCCACCCTGCGCGAGGGAGAAACGATCGCTGGGGTGACAACCGGATTTGATAAAGCATTTACATGGATCCAAAAAGGCAATGCGCCAGAAACCGCAATTTTCGTTTATCAATACCGCGGCGATAAATCTCAACCACCTCGCATAGATGGCACCCTGCTACCCATGAAACAAATTAAAGGAAAACCTGGCATCGATTACGTCACTCAAACAGCCGCACGACGTGTCAATGATGCCGCTTTGTTTGAAGATCTGGATGCAATTATCGGCCCTCTGTTTTATATTATTCCCACCCAACTCGTTTATTCTGGCAATGAATTAATACTCGGCGAAATTGGCACACTCAAAAATCCCGATGGATCAGTTGCCGCAGCTCCCAGTAATTACACGGATGCCGTCATCGCTTTTTCCGCAGCTTTTCACATGGTTCCCTCAGTTTCGGAATCTTACTTAAAAGGTCCTGGTTTCGCTGCTAAATTTGCCTTAGCTGTTGAATCCTCCACCAAACTCAAACCGGTCTTTATCCGCAACCTTGCTGTTCGCCGTTAATCTGAAAGCAACGTCTTATGAAATTACATCAAAACAAGACCCCTAACGGTTTCACCTTGATCGAGCTACTTGTCTCTATGGTGATCACCACCATTATCATTTCAGTATTGGTCGCCGTCACCGTAACGTCTTTGGATATCTGGAATCGCAACCGCTCAGAAGTTCGAGCCTCACTCCAAGGCAAAGCTATGGTCGACTCAATGGCCGCCGACTTTGAATCCATGGTCGTCCGCCGTGGTAATGATTACCAATGGCTCATTGCTGAATTTGCACCACCATCCGAGGGTCCAAATAGCAACCAAAGCCCAAGCGCGCTCAATCTTATCTTCTTCTCCGCTGCAACGGACCGATACAACGGCCAAGTTGGCGAAAAAGATGCTGGTGGCCAACCTGTATCTGGTAAAGACGGATTACCCGTTGATAAGGGTGGAGATATCTCAGGCGTCGGATACCAACTTATCTACAAAGACCCAATCAGCGATCAATCCAATGATAATTACAAAACCTTCGTCCTCTACCGCAACCTAGTTAATCCAGACCTTGCTTTTAAAGACTTACTAGGTAAGGATGGTAAGAATGGTGGACCTAGTCTAAAGGCCGCATTTACACCCTATGCCGAGGGAGGAGCTCAACCCCTCGATGCCGTCGAAAACTTTGTTTGTGAGAACGTCTATCAATTTACCGTCAAATTCCATATCGATGTGATGATTCAAGATACAAGCGTCCCACCCAAATCGATCACAAAAAATGTATCTGTAAGCCTGAACTCAGGAGAAACGTTTATCGTTACAGGAAACGGTTTAACAAGCCCCGCTGCCTCAACGCTTACTGCTGCTCAACTAGCAACAGGTAAACTATCTGCCGTGGAAGTTTCTCTAACCGTCCTAACCGATGGTGCACTGAAACAATTACGTGGGAGAAATTTTACTGCTGAACAACTCAGCGACTTCATTGCTCAAAATTCTTATCAATACTCCAAGCTCATCCCAGTTCCGAGTTACTAGGCTCGAATCAATCGAGCTAGCTCAGTGCACTAGGAATTTCCTCTGAGCTTCAGCTTCGGGATTCACATCATCCAGTTCGCTCTCTTCAACGGTATCCGCCAATAGCTCGTCGCGAAATTTGGCGATAATAGCCTCAACCGGCCATGAAGACGCTTCACCGAAGGCGCAAATCGTGCGACCATCAATCTGATACGCTACGCTCTCTAACGTTTCGATATCCTTAGCGGTCGCCTTACCATCCACCAATCGGTCGGAAATTTTCTTCATCCAGGTCGATCCCTCTCGGCACGGAGTGCACTGACCACAGGATTCATGAGCATAAAACGCGTTAAGGTTGTTAAGCACCCAAGACATTTTCCGCGTATCATCCAAAACGATCACACCACCGGAACCGGCCATTGATCCACAAGCCGCCAACGAATCGAAATCCATAGGGATATCCCAAAACGCTAGTTCGCGTTCGGTTCCGTCCGGATTCTTGAGCTTGAAAACTTCGTTAGCTTTGAGAATTTTTGAGGACGATCCACCTGGAATCACCGCTTTGATTTCCCTACCTTCTTTCGGCCCGCCACACATATCGTAAAGCAATTCACGCATCGTGACTTTGCCAACCTCGACCTCGAAATATCCAGGTTTTTTCACATCGCCGGAAACGCAGAGAATGCGAGTTCCGGTATTCCGTGCGACACCGATTTTGGCATATTCATCGCCACCCATTCGGATGATGTGTTTCACATGGCAAAGAGACTCGACGTTATTGACGATGGTCGGGCACATGTAGAGCCCGAGGGCAGCTGGAAAATACGGAGGCTTGATGCGCGGATACGGGCGCTTGCCTTCAAGAGATTCAATCAACCCGGTTTCCTCTCCGCAGATATATGCACCCGCACCACGATGCACATAGATCTCCAGATCAAATCCGGAGTTGAGAATATTTTTACCCACAAACCCTTTCGCGCGAGCTTCTTCAATCGCTTTTTCAACGATGAGAGCCGCTTCAGGAAATTCCTCGCGGAGATAAATGAACGCTTTATGCGCGCCCACCGCGAAACATGAAATCACTATCCCCTCGATCAGTTGATGCGGATCCTGATGTACGATGTAACGGTCTTTAAACGTGCCCGGCTCCGATTCATCTCCGTTACAAATCAGGTAAACAGGCTTGGTGTTGTTCGGCGGAATAAAAGTCCATTTCATCCCCGTAGGGAAACCCGCGCCACCCCTGCCCCGAAGTCCTGATTTCTTAACCTCTTCGGTGATATCTTTCGGCGCCATGGTAAACGCTTTCTTCAAATCATCATAGCCACCGTCCGCCATGTAAGTCTCGATCGAAGGATTCCATCCTTTGCGGTCGATATTCTTGAAAATGAGCCGGTATTCTCGGGCGTGGGGTTGCTTGGTATACGATATCATGGGCGACGCACGGAAATATGCCCACTCTGAGTCGGATCGCCAATGGGATTTTCCAAGTTTGTGAATTTTTTCACAAGTCCACCTGACGAGACCGAATCAAACGAGCCACTTCGGGATCCAGATAGGGAATATTCTGCTCTTTTTTCGCAATTGACTCACGAATCTTAGTCGCAGATGCCGGATGTTCCCCCGCCACCACTTGCATACGATACCCCTGCATCGGGTAAATAACGGCGCCATTTCTCGCCATTACAATAAAATTCACCAGTCCAGCCAGCTTCTCAGGATGCATCCACTTCGGTAACATCGTCCATTGATCCCCGCCCATGATCCAAAACCATTCATGCTCGAGAAACTTCTTATCCAACTTTTGCATGGTTTGATACGAATACGATGGGCCATCGATTTCGATCTCCGTCTCATCCACCCGCGCCCATGACAAATCCCGAATCGCCACTTGCAAGGCCTCAACCCGCTCCGAACCCGATGATGGCGGCATTGCGAGCTTGTGTGGAGAAATTTGGCAGGGCAAAAACC
>CAMCYT010000128.1 GCA_945885485.1 Prosthecobacter debontii | reverse complement strand
TGTGGCAAGCTTGGAAGATAGAGCTGCGATTTACATGGATACGGGTGATTACGACAACGCTCGCGATGATGCGAAGCATGGAATTGATCAGCTAGATGGTAGTAAGCGCTTTGATCAGTTGGCCCGGTTGTATGCGGTATTAGGTGCTGCATATGATGGATTAGGTCAATATGACCGAGTGATTTCTTCTTGGGAAAACGCGGCCAGTAATTTTGAGAAAAACGATCCTCCAATGATGATGGATGTTGCTGCGATCATCAATAATTTGGGGTTTACGGCTAAGTCCGCTGGAAATTTGGATGCTGCAGAGGATTATTTTTTGAGAGCATTAGAGATCATGCATTCTGTCATTGGGCAAAAGCATCCACAGACGGCTTCGGTTTCAAATAATCTCGGTGCTGTTTATTTAGCGGCTGGATATGTGGAGCAAGCGCGTGAAATGCACATGATGGCATTGGAGACGCGCACTGAGTTGTTTGGAGATCACCATCCGGACACTGCGCAATCGCATAATAATTTAGCGTTGGCTTTGTTACAAACAGGTGACCGGGACTGGGCGAGAAAGCATTTTGAAAAAGCTCTCGAAGGTTTTGAAGCTCTGGGGAAAGAGTATGATGAAGATCTTGAGGCGGTCGCCTCGAACTTCTGTGATTTCCTGCGCACACAGAACGATGCTAATCTAGCCGACATTATTCAAAATCGCGTGAAAACGCGTGTCTCCAAGCATTAAAGTTAATGGTTGTCCTTGGCTTTTTGTATGCGTTTAAGAGTTAGGGGTTCGTTAGGAAACTTGGTGATGGCTTCTTGATAGGATTCGAGGGCTTTATCTGCATTTTTGATCGTAAGATAATAATCGCCTAGGTCGCTTGCCATGGGTGAGAGAATGAGTGGCGGATGCATGAGGGTGGAAGTTCGCTGGCGATCGGCCGCCGCACGGAACCAGTTGAAGGCGGAGCCTCGGCCTTCCGCCGGACCGGCGAGGGTGATGCGGCCGCGCAGATTGGCGGTGAGCATTTCCAAGTGCAACAATGCCTGTCGCCATTCCGAGAATTCGCCTTGGGTGGAAGCAATCGCTTTTTGCTTGGTCATAGCTTCGCCGTGAAAGCTTAGTGCGTTGAGGGTGTCTTCAGCAGCTTTCATATCTCCAGCGTTGATCAAGCGATGCGCTTGGAGCGCAATCCTCAAGCCATCTGTCCACCAGTGAGAAAGAGAATTTTTCCGAAAAGCCTCGCCGTCTTGAGGTTTGGTGAGTGTTAGAAGAGCTTCGGTAGGATCGGTTTTTTCTCCGCGATAAAGAAGGATACGAGCAGGCAAGGTTTGTGCGTCCCAGAGAATTTGGCGGCTTCCTGGGGCGGTAGGGCGCCTGCTATCTATGGGGATTTTGGATATTTCAGTGGCGTAATCTATGGCGTCTTTGAAATTTCCGGCCGAGGCGGTCGCGACAGCGTGGTAGCTCTTTGTTATAATCCAATGAGGGCAATCTACATTAGATATTTTGTTAGATTCCATCCACTCGGCATAATATTTCTCAGCCAGAGAGAAACTAGCTACTGCGTCTGCGAATTCTCCGCTACGCCATTGGTAGTGGCCGAGTAGATGGAGATAAGGGGGGTAAATAGGAGCGAGCTCGCAGAGTTTTTTTGCAAGTGCGACAGAGGATTTGAGATCCGGAGCCTCGGCTTTGATCAAGAGGTAGGCATGCAGCGGGAGAATGTTGGTGGGCTGGCGTTCAATGAGTTTCAGTAAACTTTTTTCCGCTTCGGCTTGGGAGGCCGTAATTTCGCCAGTCATATCGTATCCGCCGCGACTGAACAAAAGGGTGAAAATTTCTGATTGGACATCATTGGGGAATTTTTCCGAGACCTTGCGAAAGGCGAGTTCAGCGCCTTTCGCTCCCTCATCGATGTATTTGATCAGGCAGTAAGCGAAGCCGCGTTCTAGTTCTGTGCCTTCGCCATCGGCTACGAGTTCCAGCAAACGTTGGGTGGTTGCGAGCCTGTAGGAATCAGTTTCTGGAGAAGTGGCGAGCATGCTCATGATCATGCCCCAATGTGCCATTAGGCAACGTGGATCGGACTGGATGGCGACAGCGAAATGGCGTATTGCCTCGAAATCCCAACCCGCATGAAGGTGATTTAATCCCTGTAAGGTATAGATTTGTGCGGTATCGTTTTTTGCCATGATGGCGACGGATAATCCGTTATAAAACGGGAATAAGCTGGGTTTTTCAGCAGCAGAAACCCACGGCGGGATGCAAGCAGAGACACTTGGGATTTCAACCTTAGCAGGCTTTTGCTCAATGGGCTCTTGCGAGAACGCTGGGAGTTGTAACGCGAGCAAGCTCAGTAACGCGATCCAATTAGGCATGCGCACAAGGTGGGCTAGGATTTGAAATTTCCCAAGGAAAATGACGCTCGCCTAGTGAAGGAATATCTTTTAAGTGTAGCGGTATGAAGTTGGGAGTAATCGGATGTGGCAAGATGGCAACGGCCCTAGTGAAAGGTGCGGTGTCTCATGGTGTGGTAAGAGCTATAGATGTTATAGGCGTGGCGCGCACTGAGGCATCGCGGCTGCGTTTTACGGAACAGACAGGTGCGAGAAATACCGCGGCGATGGCAGAGGTTGTAAAGGAATCTGAAGTTTTGCTACTCGCTACAAAGCCGCATGATTTGCCCAAGATTATCGAATTGGCCGAGTTGAGAAAATTTCCCGATAAACTTTTCATATCCGTTGCGGCGGGAGTGACTTTGGAAACTATGGAAAAGCTGACAGGCGGGCTTGGTCGCTTCGTTAGAACGATGCCAAACACTCCTTCGCTAGTCGGTAAGGGCGCGGCGGCATTTTCATTGGGATCGAAGTGTGCAGAGGGAGATCGTGATATCGTGCAGTCGATTTTAGGTTCAGTCGGCATGTCCGTGGAGGTACCTGAAAGATTGATCGATGCGGTTACCGGGCTTTCTGGAAGTGGGCCAGCGTATATCTATCTGGTCATAGAAGCGATGGCAGTTGGCGGTGTGCAAGCGGGTCTACCGCGGGCAGATGCGCTGAAGTTAGCAGCCCAGACCGTTGCTGGAGCCGCGGCGATGGTTTTGGAAACGGGGCTACATCCCGCGGTGCTTAAAGACATGGTGACATCGCCCGGAGGCACAACCATTGCAGGGCTTGCGGCGCTGGAAGATGGGGCGATCCGTTCATCTTTCATAGCTGCTATAAGTGCAGCAGTGGCCCGGGCAAAAGAACTTGGAAAAAATTAAGTTTTTTCTCCCCTGCAATTTCCGCTTCCACGACCCGCTAAAGCTTCTATGATTCGATTCATGACAAAACGTTTTTCGATAGTCGGCTTGATCGCCATCTGTTCCCTGTTTGTGGTTTCCTGTGGAAATGACGATACTACAATTGGCTTAGCTGGTACGATGCGCGGAGGATCAGGAGAAGGAGAAACGCTTTATCAAAAAGCAAAATCCTTGGACGATGCAGGAAAATCGCAGAAGGCAGTGAAATTATATAAAGAAGTTGCCGATGATTACGCAATGGCTCCTTCGGCAGGGCAGGCGAGATTCCGCCAAGCTGAGATTTTAGATCAACAAGGAGAGACCCTAAATTCCTTTAAAGCCTATCAACAATTTTTACAACGTTACCAGAGTAGCAATTTGTATTCGAAGGCACTTAATAGCCAAGTTCGGATGGCACAGGCTGCGGCGGATGGAAAGGTGAAGTCTTCTTTCATTGGTTTGAAATCTAAAATCTCGACCAAGCAAATTGTTGAGATGTTGGGTCAACTCCGTGACAACGCACCACGCTCGGAAATTTCTGCGAACGCGCAGTTTAAAATTGGTGAGCTTTATCAGAGTGAGAAAGATTATAAAGAGTCTATCGAGGCATATCGCAAGTTAGTCCGTGATCAACCTGAGACTAAACAAGCAGCCGAAGCGCTTTTCTGCGTTGGTATTGTCTTTTTAGCACAAGCAGACGCCGGTAATTACAACCAAGCGACTCTCAATTTAGCGAATGAGGCGTTAAATGATTATTTACTTCAATATCCAAGTCATTCGAAAAATGCTGAAGCTAGAAAATTATTACAAAACTTGAAAGGACGTGATCTAGATAGCTCGCTAGAGATCGCGAAGTTCTATGATCGTACCGGACAGATTGAATCTGCTAAGGTTTATTACCGGGAAATTGTGAAAGGCTCCAAATCTGGAAGCGCTCATGATTATGCGACGAAACGATTAAAAGAACTCGGTGAATAAGCTGTGATGATTAAATCTATGAAATTTCAAATATTGATATTGCTGAGTGCTGCATTGAGTTCTTGTGCTGGTTATCAGCTTGGCGGTTCAAAGCCTCCTTCGCTTACATCTGTGCAGCGCATTTCAGTTTCAATGCTAGAAAATGGTACGTTGCATCCACGAGCTGAGGCAATTGCAACTTCGGCAGTCACCGCGGCTTTGGTGCAAAATGGGACGTATCATCTTTCTGAGTTAGATCGTGCTGATGCGGTTCTTGAAGGAGAGATTGTAGCGATTGATTACAGTGCGCTCAGGGGATCTAGGATTGATGCATTAACTGCAGAAGAGCTGACTAATACAGTCCAAATCAGGTGGCGCTTAAAAGACGCACACGATCCGACAAAGCTCTTGGCAAGCGGCACTAGCACGGGGCAAAGTTCATTTTTCGTGGATTCAAATTTACAAACCGCACGGCAGAACGCCTTGCCAGATGCGTTTGAGCGTGCGGCACAGAATTTAATTTTACGCCTTTCATCTGGCTATTAGAGATCTTAGTTTGACTGCATTATGACTTGCGTAAATGGCCGAATGTTTTGATTTTATAATTGGATAAAAGACAGCATGAATCCTGATAAAGACGATCCAAATAACCATGTTCCGGCTGTGGCTCCTGATGATGATTGGGATAGTCTTAATCTAGAGCAGGTTTTTGATGCGCAGTTGCCACCGCGTCGGGCGGAAGCAACAAGATCACCGAAGATTGATTTAAATCATAAGGAGGTCGGCTTGGTCTATCCTGCAAGCTTTCCAAGTGATGTAGTTCCGAGGCTTTCGGAATCACATCTCAAAACTTATGTCCCTATCCATTTGAAAATAAATTCTGAGCGGGTTGGAGGCGAGAAAGAAGATTTCCTGCCAGCCTTGGTAATGGAGGATCTGAAGCAGAGAGATTTTTCAACACGAAAAATTCAAAAACCGATTTTGCAGAGTCGATCTCAAGATGTAGAGCAAAATGACTGGGGAGTGGTTCAAAAAAAAGAATCATCGCGCTGGATGCTATACACAGCATTGGGAGTGATCCTGCTGATCGTCACAACGGTATCAATTAGTTATTTAAATCGGGATAAATCTATCAGAAATATTGATGAAAATGGATCAAAACGATCTACTCATAATGATAAAAAGAAAGAGTCAAATATAGATCAGGATCTTCTGGCTCAGCTTGCGAATAGTAACAAAGAGGCGATTCAAATTTACGGCAAGTATGCGCAAGCGAAAAGCTTGGATGATTTTACTGGGTCGATTTATTTGAGTAAAAGTAATACGCAGTTTGCAGCGAAGGCATGGGAGCCGATCGGCGCGGGTAGCGACTGGGTTCCGTCGGATAAATCAGCGTGGAAAAATCATCAAAATGGATCACGACTCTTTGCAGAGCTCAAAGGAGTGAATCACAATTTTTCCAAATTCATCGCGGTATTTCGCTATGAGAATACACAGCTTAAAATGGATTGGAAAGCAACTACAGGATACGGAAGCGCTAGTTTTACAGAGTTGAAATCAGGAACTGGAGATGGCAGCGAAATTCGCGGATGGATCGAATCTTCAAGCTTTTTCACACAAGAATTACCGGAGGAACGATACCATTCATTTGTGATTAGATCGGCAGATAAAAGAGATTCAGTGTGGGGATACTCTGAGATTGGGAGTGATGCCGATACGGATCTCATGAAGTTATTTGCGACGAGCTCAATTACTGGGGAGAGTATAATTGAGGCGAAAGTTATTTTAAATATGGTAAGTGGTGATCGTGGAATGCTACCACAGCAATGGATAATCAAAAGTTTAATTGCCGAAAACTGGCTCGATCAAGCGACACCATGAATACAAACCTTAAAGATGCATGGTATCACTGTGGTCATTGCGGTTCGTTATTTCAATCCGACTATGGTTTGGATGAGGATCGCCTCTGCGAGATCTGCCATCGCAAGCCAGGTGTTGGGATGTGGCCGGTGGTGAATATGATCGACTCTGTAGCATCGGCTAGAGTTGCCAGCTTTCAAAAGACGGGAAATGGGGTGCGAGTGGTAACTAAAACACCTTCTACCAGAGATCGTCGCTATAGAAGGGTTTTATTTTTCACTCTGATTTGGATGTTAATTTTAACGGTTACTGTTGGATTGAGATATTATCTAACAAAAAACTCAGATAAGCCAAGAATACTAAGTGTTTCAGATCTTGGGAAAAACCTTACTGAAGCTGAAAAAGAGAAAATTTTGAATCAGGTTTTACCAGAATGTGATCGGATCATTCGTGGATTTCTTTCGGCTGAAACAATTGAAAAGCGTATTGAATTCATTGGTAGATCTGTGGATCTAAAAGCCGTGTTGGAGGCGCATGATAAAGATCTTTCATTGAGTCAACTCGATGTGAATTCTCTGGAAAGGACAGGCCAGGAGTGGATACGTCTGGGTGATGAATGGATGGTTCTAACGCATTGGAAAGATGCAGAAGGAGAGAATGTATTTGAAGCGGTTTTTCGCAAAGAACTGGATGGCTGGAAATTGGATTGGCCGCATTTTAGCCAATACAGCCAGACTTCCTGGAGTGATTTTGTTGCGGGTAAAGGAAAGTTAGATACAGCTGAATTTCGATTGCTTGCAAGGAAGTATATAGATCCTAAAAATTCAACACTGAGCGCGCCGCGCATGATGATTGTATTGGCTGCGCCTGAGTGGGGAAAACCTAAACAAATGGTTTTGAATTCACCAATGATTCAAATC
>CAMCYT010000127.1 GCA_945885485.1 Prosthecobacter debontii | reverse complement strand
AAATGTTTCAAATTATGTAACACGTCGTGAACTGTGCATCTTCACTTGGGATCCGCTCTACAAGCGTATCAGTTACCATGGCATGAATTTACCGGCGATGTAATTCCATCATCTTAACTACGCCACAGGCACAGGCCCTATCGTCCCTCCCTCAACGAAACTCGCGCTCGTTTGATCCTGTTTATAATCTTCTTGCCCACGCGCGACATGATCCGCCCACTTTAAAATCCTTCTAACCAATGCATCCGAATCCCAATCAATATGCGAAGACACAGGCTGACACCAATTGAACGCAGGATTCGGATCAGTGCACACCAACGAAATATCCCTCGGTGCGATAATACCCTTATAGGCAAGATGCAATTGGGCTGCGGTGAAATACTGGAATTGATCCAATATGATCACCGTTGGCGGCGTGTGCTGAAATAACGAATCAAGACAACGATGGAAATCGCTCACATTGTCACTCCAATCAGGAAGATTGTATGCGCCTGTTTTGATCCCATGTGATTCCAAAACTTCAAGGAACTCACGTTCCAGCATGGCAGGCTTAGGCTTCCTTCGCTCTTCTCTTACCATCAATACAATACGTCGATGACCCAAATCAATCAAACGACGCGCCACGATTTTTAAAATAACTGCTTTGTTTGGTCTACATCCTGGAATCCGAATTCCATTCATCCTACCCGCAAGCGCAAAAGCTGAGGTTTCTTGCTGCGCAAACCACTCTAAAATTTCTCTGGAACCAGCAAATATGATCCATGCATCCGCTTTGATTTTCTCCACGTGACGTTTCAATTTAGCCAAGTCCATTTTGATACCTGTTAGAGATACCGATGAAAATGAACAGATATGCCCAGAATTCATCAGTTTATGTTGTAGATCTAACAAGTAAAAAAGTTTTCGGTCTGTTTCCTCATAACATAATATCTGGAATTTCATCACAGGCCTCGTTTGATCTTCCTTCACTGCGATTCTGCGTCGCTTTCCCACTCCGCCTGATACCAACAGACCTTCCTTTTCTAAAAGATCAAATGCCGAAATCACCATGCGGTGATCCACCTCAAGCATGCGTGCAAGGGCTGGTGCACCTGGCATCAGACTGTGATAAACACCACGCAAAATCTGCTCTTTAAGAAAATCGGCTAATTGCTCCGCCGTGGACTTCGAACTGAAGGTATTCATACACACCTACCTATTCACAAAGCGGATAGGTCACAAGAACCATTTCAGGCAGAATAAGAATCATTGAAGTAACAAGATCTCAATCCTTTCAATGATCACTTCTTCAACCCCGCATCTTGAATTACTTTGAAAATCGTTTCCGCCGCGAGCATGTGACCTCTCAAATTCGGGTGATTCACCTGACTGAGCAGATCGGTTTGTGGTGTGCCTTTTTTCACTTCAGACACCCATGCAGCAAACACATCACCTAACAAAACTTTCTGTTCACCGGCGATCTTGCGGATGAGCACCGCACGTTGGTTCAGCGCATCATCGGGATCCTCAAGCTTCGCCGATGAATCACCTGTCGGCGTCAGCAAGACCACGGGCACATTCGCTTTTTTTGCGGCGGCGATCATTTCCAACCATGCTGCCTCCACTTTATCTGCGGGCGGCCTTCTATCGTTGAGCGCGTAGTCGATAAAAATGATATCCGGCTTCAACGATAAAACATCACGTTCAAAACGAGCCGCGCCAGAAATGGACGTTTCACCACCAATCGCCGTTGTGATCACATTGATTACCGCTTTGGGATATTGCTCCTTTAGTTTCAGATGCACCAAATGCGGATAAGACTCGAACGTTTTCACCTCAGGAGTTTTATGAAAGCCCGCCGGCACGCTGTGACCATGAAACACAACATTTATCGTGCGATTCTTCGGCCAAGCCGTTTCCATCAACTCGGACAATGTCGATAAATCCTGCGCAGTGGCAAAACCTGCAAAAATAAACGAGATAAAGATGAGGAAGGATTTCATTTGGAAACATAGACTCATGAATACCAACCGAGGTATCCAGCAAAAGAACCTGGCAGGATCAAACCCAAACCAACTCCCATTTGACTCCATTTCATTCCGTCCAAGCCATCACGGCTTCGCCTTAATTCTAATAGCTCGCTAAGCTCGCACTGCTTTCCCCTTTACGTCTTTGCGCCTTCGCGCGAGACCCATTCTCTCCTACCGCTAAACTCGGGCTTGATATCCTAAGCCGAACCGAAACACACTCCCGCCCCTCCAAAAGGGTATCTGCCATGTCTACCAATCAAGAAATCCGTGTTTTCGCCCCCGCAACCGTCGCTAACGTCGCTTGCGGTTACGATGTCCTTGGCTTTGCCATCGACTCTCCAGGCGATGAAGTCGTCGTCCGCAACTCCTCCAAACCTGGCCTGCGCATCACAGAAATCACTGGCGACGGCGGAAAACTCCCCAAAGACCCCACCATCAACACCGCTGGCGTCGCCGCGCTCGATCTCTTGAAACACCTCGGTATGCTGGATCGCGGCATCGAGATGGAAATCCACAAGAAAATGCCTTTCGGCTCCGGCCTCGGGTCCTCGTCCGCCTCGGCGGTTGCGGGTGCTTATGCGGTCAATAAACTGATAGGCGAACCCCTTTCCAAACGCCAACTTCTCCCCTTCGCTATGGCCGGTGAGGCCTCAGCTGATGGTGCATGGCACGCGGATAACGTCGGTCCTTGCTTGCTGGGCGGCATCGTTTTCATCCGTTCCAATGAAGAACTCGATATCGCACAAATCCCGTCCCCAAAAAATCTCTGGGCCGCCGTGGTACACCCTGACATCGAAATCCTCACCAAAGTCGCTCGTGAAATTCTTCCTAAAGAAATACCGCTCGTAAACGCCACCCAACAAATCGGCAATTTAGGTGGACTCATCCTCGGCCTGATCCAAGAAGACTACGGCCTGATCTCCCGCTCCATCCACGATGTGATCGCCGAGCCCCGCCGTCAAAAACTCATCCCGGATTTCTACAAAGCCAAACGTGCTGCCCTCGGTGCAGGAGCACTCGGCTTTTCGATCTCAGGTGCAGGCCCTTCCGTTTTTGCTCTCTGCGAAGGCGAAGAAATCGCCCGCAAGGTCGGTGCCGCTGTTGAAAAAATCTTCACCGCGATTCCTCTCAATTGCCAAGTTCACATCTCCAAAATCAATCCTCACGGAGTCCACGAAGTGAAAAGCTGAGAATTGTCATCTTATTCTCACCAAAGAGCGAAGAATCCGAACCACGGATGGACGCGGATAAACGCGGATGAAATCATTCAAAAGAAAACTCGAACTGTGACTCGGCATGTTTAAAACACTGATAAATATCAATAAACTCTAAAACCTTTATCTTATCAGTGTTCATCTGTGTCCATCCGTGGTTCTCTTTTTAAAATGAAAAAAATTCCAAGATATCCACCTTTACCGTGAAATATCATTCCACCAACAACTCTTCGCACCAGGTCGATCTTAAAGAAGCGATCCTGCGTTCGCTTCCACCCGATAACGGCCTTTACATGCCGAACCAACTCCCCGTGCTCGGAGCGGAGTTTTGGAACACCTATCGAAAACTTTCCTTCCAAGAAATCGGTTTTGCCGTAGCCAACGCATTTTTTGGCGAAGACGTCCCTGCCGATGAGCTCCGTGAAATTGTCAACGGAACGCTCGAGTTCGATGCGCCATTGATCGAACTAGCACCCGACGATCACATCCTCGAACTCTTCCACGGCCCGACGCTGGCGTTCAAAGATTTCGGTGCACGCTTCATGGCCCGCCTGATGGCACATCTAACAAAAGATGAAGACCGCATGCTCACGGTCCTCGTCGCCACCTCCGGCGACACCGGCGGCGCGGTCGCATCCGCTTTCCATAATGTCCCCGGCACACGCGTTGTGATTCTCTACCCGAAAGGCAAAGTCTCCGGCCTTCAGGAAAAGCAACTCACAGCTCTCGGCGGAAACATCACCGCTCTCGAAATCGAGGGCAGCTTCGATGATTGCCAAGCCCTCGTGAAACAAGCCTTTCTCGATCGCGAACTCTCCGAGCGCATGAACCTCACTTCAGCGAATTCGATCAACCTCTCCCGCCTGGTTCCGCAATCGTTCTATTACATCCACAGCGCGAGACAGCTACCCGAAGGTGTGAAACCGGTGTTCGTGATTCCTTCTGGAAATTTCGGTAACCTCACCGCCGGCCTGCTCGCCAAACAACTTGGCTTGCCCGTCGCTCATTTTCTCGCCGCCACCAACCGCAACGACGTCGTTCCAGAATACCTCAAAAAAGGTGAATACCATCCGCGCCCCAGCGTCGCCACGATCTCTAACGCAATGGATGTCGGCGCACCTTCGAACTTCGTTCGCATGCAGGCCTTGTTTGGAAACTCATGGGAAAACATGCGCCAACACATCAGCGGCATGAGCTTCAGCGATAATGAAACCCGCGTCGCGATCCGCGAGGTGAAATCTCTTTTCAATTATCAAATCGATCCGCACGGCGCGGTCGGTTGGCTCGCCGCGCGCGCTTACCGCGCCAATCATCCCGGCGCTATGACCATCACTCTTGAAACCGCGCACCCCGCGAAATTCCCCGACGTCATGGATGCCGAACTCGGCAAAAGCAGCGTCGCAATTCCAGCACGCCTCGCCATCCTCGCAGACCAACCGAAAGTCTCCACCGCTCTCACCAAAGACTGGCAGACCTTCCGCGCATGGCTCACTGCCAACATTGATTAGTTTTCCGATATGAAGCTCCAAGATACCCTCACCCGTAGCCAAAAAAAAATCTGCCCGATCGATGGACAGACGTATCGTTTCTATTGCTGCGGTCCAACGGTTTACGGCGCAGCACACATCGGAAATTTCCGCACCTTCGTGCTCCAAGATGTTTTCCGACGCACTCTCGAAACCGGCGGAACCCGCACCCTGCACGTCCGTAATCTAACAGACGTTGATGACAAAACCATCCGCGACTCGCAAGCCGCCGGAAAAACGCTCAAAGCGTTCACCGATCAATGGCGTGATAAATTTCACACCGATTGCGAAGCGCTCGCTTGCCTCCCTCCACACATCGAGCCATCTGCGGTCGAACACATCCCTCAACAAATCGCGATGATTGAAACCCTCATCAAAAAAGGCCATGCCTACGCCTCGGATGATGGTTCGGTGTATTTCAAAATTTCCTCTTTCCCTAATTACGGGAAACTCTCCCATCTCGACGAGCGCGAACTCGATCTTGGTAAAACCCAGAACACCCGCGCGAATTCCGACGAATACGAGAAAGACAGCATTTCCGATTTCGTGCTCTGGAAGGCACGTCGCAACGAGGATGGTGAAAATTTCTGGGAATCCCCATGGGGTCAAGGCCGACCCGGTTGGCATCTCGAATGCTCCGCGATGATCGCGGAATACCTCGGTGATTCTTTCGACATGCATTCCGGCGGCGTTGATCTGGTTTTTCCTCACCACGAAAATGAAATTGCTCAAAGCGAATGCGCCTGCGGTGGACACTTCGCCGCGCATTGGTTTCACATCACTCACCTCCTTGTAGATGGTGGGAAGATGTCGAAATCCCTAGGCAATATGTATACCCTCACCGATCTCGAAGCCAAAGGTTTTACCGCAATGGAAGTGCGCTACGTCCTCATTGGCTCGCATTACCGCAAGCCACTGAACTTCACGCTCGAATCACTTTCCGGCGTGAAAGAAGCCCTCAACAACCTCGCGAAATCCGCCGCAAAAATTGCCTCTAACATGGGCAACGAAACAACCCTGCCTTCCGCCGATTTTGGAGTTTTCCAGCCAGCATGGGATTCGCTCAACAACGACCTCAACACCCCGGGCGCTCTCGGTGGAATTTTCACCGGCCTCCGCGAAGCATCGAAGTTCACCGGTAAAGAAGCCGCAGCAGCACTCGCTGGCCTCAACCGCATCCTCAAAGCTCTCGGCATTACCCTCCCAGAAATTTCCAAAGAGATCACCGACATCCCTGCCGATATCCAAACACTCGCCGACACCCGCTGGGCCGCACGTTCTAACAAAGATTGGGCTACCTCCGACAAACTCCGCGACGAACTCTCCACCAAAGGCTGGGCCATGAAAGACGGCAAAGACTCTTACGAACTTTCCAAATCATAAATAAAATTGATTCATCAACCCAAGCTTTGCGTTCCCTCCGCGACCTCTGCGGCTCTGCGGTGAACTCTTCCCAATCTTCCAAATGAGATTCTCTGTCCTCGGCTCCGGTTCTACCGGAAACTCCACCATCCTCGAATGCGGCACCACCCGCATCCTCATCGATGCCGGTCTCTCCGCGAAACAACTCAGCGTCCGTCTCGAATCTCTCGACATCGATCCCGCATCCATCTCCGCCATCCTACTCACCCACGAACACGGCGATCACATTCGTGGCCTGAAAAGTTTCATCAAAAAATATCCAGTCCCCCTCTACGCCACTGCGGAAACCGCTCACGTCGTTCGCGAAACGAATATCGGTAACGCCGATTGGATCACCTTCGAGGCGGGTCAAGGTTTCACCATCAATCACCTTTCCATCGCCAGCTTCTCAATCCAGCACGATGCCATCGATCCCGTCGGCTACGTCGTTTCCAACGGTCTCTTCCGCTTCGGCCTGCTCTCGGATGTCGGTTTCATCACCCAAAGCGTCAAACACCACCTCAAAAATCTCACCGCCCTCTTCGTCGAAGCCAACTACGACGAAGAACTGTTAGAACGCGACACCAAGCGCCCGTGGACTATCAAACAACGCATCGCCTCCCGCCACGGCCACCTATCCAACGTCCAAGTCGAAGAACTCATCCGCGACGTCGCGCATCCCTCCCTCAACCGTATCGTCTTCGGTCACCTCAGCTCGGATTGCAACTGCCCGAAAAAAGTTACCTCCCACTTCAACAATCTCCTCGAAGAACTCGGCCTCAACGCCTCCCTTCATTGCGCCTCCCAGGCAGAGCCGACGCCTTGGTTTGAGCTTTAGCTATGGTAGGGTCGTTTTGATAAA
>CAMCYT010000126.1 GCA_945885485.1 Prosthecobacter debontii | reverse complement strand
GTTCTTCGGCCAGAAACTGCTGGTCGAGCGCGGCGTTTGGGACCGCTACCTTTTCGACAAAGATCCGGGATCATTTTTCCGCCTTTCGCAGAACGCCATCTGGGGCGGTGCCCTCCGGATCGATATGGGAAAAACGGCAAACGTCGATCAATGGATTCTCCAGAACGTCGATGCCGGATTCAAACCCAAGGAAGCTTTTGTCTCGGCCGATTTAAAAACCTGGAGCGCCGTGCCGTTGAAAATCGAGCCTGAGAAAACGGTCGATGCCACCGTGTTGAAAGGCAGTTATTCGGGAACCAAGGAATGGCAGACGATTCAGGTGAACCGCATCACCATCGATGTGCCGGAGCCGCTACGGAACATGCGCTACCTGAAGATCCCGGGCAAAGCGATCAACGTCGGCGAGGCCACTGCCTACCAGAATGGCTCGCCGATCGATGGAACGGGCTGGCGGGCTTCCAATGTGTTCGCGGACTACACCAAGGCCCCCGCCAAGCAGGCGTGGAGCGGATCGTTCCGGCTCGATGAAGCTGCAAAAGGTTCCTATCTGGTCGTTCCGTGCAACGGCAAACACGGCCGAGACGGAGCCTATGCATCATTGCGGATCGATGGCCGCTGGGTCGGTGCACCAAGCCGGGCCAAAGCCTATCCAGCGAATCCGTGGGAAACCGGCAATGGCAACCCGGACGACAACTTCAGTTATTTCTTCCCAGTGACCGAAGACATGATCGGCAAATCCATCGAGGCCGTCGTGCTGCAATTCGAGTCCGAAGGCAACCCGAAGATCCCGCTCGGCAAGTTCACTTCCGAAGTCTGGATCACCGCCTACCCGATTCCTTACGCGGCGAAGGAACTGGTTCTGGAGGAATAAGTATTTTCGGGTCCCCCAAACAATCCCTGGTCCAGGGTGCCTACACTAGGGATGAGAAGAATTCGAACCACGGATGAACACTAATAAACACGGATGTAAAGATAGGATTGGTCATGACTCACTGCGACCTGCTAATTTTATCATCATTTGAAATTTCCCAAAACAGGATCTATAACCCCATCTTATCCGTGTGCATCCGCGTTTATCCGTGGTTCTCTTTTTCGTTTAGTTAGTTTATCTCCCTGGTGTAGGAACCCTGATCCCTGCTCCGTGATTAGGAACTCTTCAGCTACTTGACTTCGTGGTAATCGGAAGTGGCAGTAAGTGGTCCGCTTTTCACGTTGAGGAAACAGGCGGTGGTTCCTGCTGGCAGCGCGGCGTCCGCAAGCCAGCGATCACCGGACTTCGTTAGAGTGGCCGGGGACTGTATCCATTTGCGGGAGCCGGTGATGCCGGAATCGGTGGTGGAGACAAGAACGGCCGTGTCTAACAGCTTTATCGAATCGAAGGACGCATGGAGTTTTCCGATCTCGAGTTTGGAGGAGGTTTGCAAAATCCATGGGCGCCCCTCCTTGAGAACGCTATCGGCAAACGCAAACCACTCGGGACGATCTGTTAGATTGCCGTGGCCCATGCCGGGAATCAGGCACAGTTCCGAAAAACCATGGCTCTTCTTTTTACTCGATAGAGCGAATGCATCCATAGAGAAAGGCGCATCCTCTGGCCAAGAGAGCCAGAGGACAGGCATGGCGGCCCGATCCAAACGAAGGTTGGCATCCCAAACCTTTTTATAAACTTCGTTGTTTGCAAAGTTGGCGGCGTATTGGTTCGGAATGACGTCGAGTCCGCCACACCCGTAAACGGGAATGGCAAAGGCATAGCGCGTGTCGATACCAATCACCGTTGAGGTGATGATTCCGCCCCACGAGCAACCGACGATGCCGATTTTGTTAGGGTCAACTTCAGGCAAGCTTCGCAGCAAGTCCGCGGAACGTCCCGCGATGGCGACGCATTGATACATCCACTGATCCTTGATCGGAGAACCCGAATCGCCGAAGATGCCGGGGCGCGCCGGGCCGCCATCCGGTAGCCTTTGAGATTGGTCTGTCTGGCCTTCCAGCGACATGCTGATGGCGGCATAGCCGTGGTTGTTCCAATTTTGGACCCAAGCCTTCGAAGCGGTTCCGCCTCCACCGTGCACCAACACGACGGCAGGAATTTTGCCCGCGCGTTTTTCAGGAAGGCCGAGCCAGGCAAAAACCTTCGTCGGTTTGCCCTGATAATCCGGCCCGGCGTAAAGGATAGGCTTGAGGTTAGGAGTGGTATCACCCCTCTCCACCACCTGATATTTGGGAGCATCGGTCAAATTTCCAAGCGCTTCAACTTCGGCCTTCATTGCCTGGTAGTCGGGAGCCTTGCCTGCGGCAGTAGGATCAACCGCTAACAGCGTCGGAGCGGTAAGGCATAGAGCTGCTAGAATCTGAATTAATTTTATTTTCATAGTAGAAATAGGGTCAGGTAACGAGAAATAGGGTCAGGTAACACATTTCAACAATTTCATTAGTTTTTTCAACTCGGACTCAAGCTTGGCATCCTTGCTTGCGGCAACCACAAGGCGACTCACTGACCCATGGTGCCCCATGCTCAACCGTTCCGCAATCCAGTCGTTTGTCACCGCCGTTCTTTTTCTCAACAAAGCCGCGACCAGCACCTTCGCCCAACACTTCCGTAAACGCATCAGCCTAACGCCGAAGCAGTTCCGAATGCTGCACCAGCGATAGTGGGCTCATCAGGGTTTCAGTCTTATTGATTGCTAGAAATTTGCTTTTTCACCTAGGGCGGAGAATATACTGGTCTGAGAAGAGGGTAAAGGGGGTTGGCGTTCATTTTTCCAAGTGCAAGCTGAACCCTAAGCTCATCAATTAACCGCGCATCCTGCGCGATCCATACTGACCTTCGCTGTCCAGTTGCAGTCCGATATCTTCCAGTTTGTCTGTCCCGAATGGCAGTTTATTTCTAACAATCCACATCTAAAAACTCTTATTCCTTATCCAAATTCACCTTCAACTCAAACAAGTCCCTGCGTCGGTCCATCAGCGGCGTCACTGAACCGGCCTCGCGAGAGCGATATAGATCTCGGATATCCAAATCCGTCACTAACATGGTTTCAACGTTGGGATCGGCTTCTGCTTGAATGCCATCGCGCGCGAATTCGAAGTCCGAAGGCGTGAACACCGCCGCGCGGCCGTAATGAATATCCATCGCCGGAACATCGGGAAGGTTTCCGACCACGCCGGTGGTGACAACATAGATCTGGTTCTCAATCGCTCGCGCCGCTGCGCATTTGGTGACGCGCAAATATCCCTGACGGTTGTCGGTGCAATAAGGCACGAAAAGAATTTCGACTCCTTGCTCCGCGAGATAACGCGCCGCTTCGGGAAACTCGACATCATAGCAAATCAAAATACCTATCTTCGCTTTCGGTGTCTGGATGACGTGTAATTGGTTACCGCCAGTGATTCCCCACCACGTCGTCTCAGATGGAGTGATGTGAAGTTTGGGTTGGGAAACGAACGTGCCGTCCGGACGGAACAACATGGATTCGTTTTGCAAGCTTCCGTCCTCCTGCAGAACTGGATGCGAACCTGCGATGAGATGCAACCCTTGCTCGCGTGCGAGAGTTGACATGAGTTCACGGAATTTCGGCGTGAGCTCGGCGAGTTTTCGTATCCCGTCGCGAGACGAATACGGTTCCATCGCGGAAAGCAACTGCACCGAGAAGAACTCAGGAAACAATACATAATCTACGCCATAATCCTCCCCCGCCGTCTCCACGAAATACCTAACCTGCGCCGCAAACTCATCGAAGTCTGCAATTTTCCGCATCTGATACTGCACGCAAGCAACGCGAACTTTTCGATCCTCTCCCTCGGTCTGTTGATATTCGGTATTCAACCACTCGATCAAAGTCGCGTAGTTCATGCTACGCGGATCGCGGATGTAATTCGACATCACATCGCGCACCACAAACCCTTCTTTCAACTGAAATCCCAGCACCGGATCTCTAACCAAACCATCTTGCACCGCGTGCACGTATTCCTCAGGCGTGTATTTTGCTTTGTAGTTTTCGTAGTTCCACAAACGTCCACCTGCAAGAATACGACGTAAGTTCAAACGCCTACAAAGCTCGCGCCGCAGCTCATAAAGCAAAGCTCCTATGCCTTGCCCGCGCTCCGCAGGATCGACATAAATTTCCGCGCCATACAAGGTATCTCCCTCGGGATCGTGATTGAAAAAATAACCATCATCCGTGATCCCATAGTAGGAATGGTGACGCAGCGGATCTCTGCCCAAACTCACCACCAAGCTTGACGAGACCCCGACGATTTTCTCCCCTTTCGTGACCAACACCTGTCCGTCCTCGAACATCTGTAAATGACTTTCTAACTGATCTTCCCGCCATACGCCGTCCTCTTCCAAGGTCGCCGGAAAACAACTTTTATGGAGTTCGATCATCGCCGCGAAGTCTTCCTCTCGCGGTGTCCGCGCTATGTATTTTTCGCCCTTGATCTCAAATTCTCTTGGTTCCATGTGCGGGAGCTTCGGTGATTACGCCTTATCAGGCAACACCAAGTCTCACTTCATCACAGAAAAGCACACCGCCGCAGCAAATCGGCTACGGCGGTAAATGCCCAACTCAGGAAGATTTTCCTGCTGCGAGCTTGGCTTGGTATTTCGTAGGATTCTTTCGGAATTTCGTCAAACAAGGCTTGCAGCAAAACTCAAACACTTGTCCCTCGTAGACCGTAGAAACCCGCTCGTCCATTGAATCCAAATCCTCGTCACTCACCAAACATGTGGTCAGCGTATACGGACGTGGCTTTGCAGGTTTTGCAGATTCTGGCTGCGATTCAACGACGCTGGAGTTTTTCCCAACGGGATCCACCTCTACGGTTTTCTGCACCGGGCAACAGCTAGCGAGGAGCGCAGCAGTTAGATAAATGACTGATTTTCTCATTGGATTTTCTTCAAGTAACGTTGCGGTTCTTTTTCAAACTTTGCAATGCAAGGTTTGCAGCAAAATTTCACTTCTTGATTGCCGTAAACTTTGGTGATGGGACTCCCCATCGAGCCGAGTTTATTATCGGTAACGATACAGGTGTCTACGGTGTAGGGTTTGACTTTCGCGTTGTTGCTTGGTGCGGCGCACGATGCGAGAACGACAGCGGATAATAAGGTCAGTATCTTTTTCATATGTTTTTTTGTTCTTTTTGTTAGAAGCGGAAGCCGATGCCTCCGCCAAAGCCGTAGTCCGAGTGATACTCGGTAATGAGGGAAAATTGTTTAGTTAACGTTGCTTCCAGACCCACGCGCCAATCCCATTTCGTGCCTGTGTCGAACTCAACTTCCGAGAAACCAGAAACCTTGTTGGTAAGCTGCATACTCTTGCCGAGCGCGGCGCGCAGATCGCCCTCGGAATCCACCTGCAAGGAGCTTTGGATCAGATAGGGCAGGCGATAGCCCACCCCCGCGAAGGCGCGACTAGGAGAAAAATAAGTAGAAACGTTTTCATAAGGGGAAAGGGGTAATGTGAAGAATACGGATTTGTGGCTAAAAAACCGAGATAAGATTGTATCAAGCAACGGCTCGGAAAAGGGTCGCAAATGGCGACCGCCCTGTTTCCTCAAATCAAAAAACACTGAAGCCACGCTCGTCTTCGGGCAGGCGGGCTGGTATCAATCCACGAGTCTTGGGCGCGATCCACTTCGTCAACTTCAGGAAATGTATTCAGAGAAATCATTTCATAGGTAGCAAACGCAGGAAGCTCCAAGATGTTACAGGAAATCGCCTCTTTCGCCTTCCACTCCGTAGCCGCCGTCATTTTCACACAGCCACAATCGTGCTTCTGATCAGGGTTTTGCTCACCGCGACCGCCACCGCAGCACGAGGAAACCTCTGCCTTAACTGTTTCATGGGAAAAAGCACAGCAGCACGCAGGGCTCACGACGCAAATCGCAAAGACCAAAGCAAAGCAGCGCTGAAACATTTCCTTCATCCAATACCAAGATGAGCTGACTCTTCTCCCAGTCAAGGGGGTTTTCCCCCTACCGCATACTAGAAACAAGAGAATAGGAACCAAGGATGAACACAGATTAACACAGATTAATATTCAGAAAATAAGGCTTAAGGCGACCTTAATCATCCATTATGACAAGGCATAGTTTCACAAAAGACTTGGTTATTTATCTACCCCATCCGTGTCCATCCGTGTCCATCCGCGTTCATCTGTGGTTCTTTCCTTCATTTTCAATAGGCAATCCCCAGATTCCCTCCCCCCAGATTGTGAAAAATTTCACAATCCACTTGAGACATCCGCCACAAGCCACCATCTTTCCAGCGAAGCCACGCCGCACCATGGAAAGCACCGCCACTGTCCCAACTTACGCCGCCTATGATTCTAAGATCGAAGGCAACATCATTTTCACCCGTGTCGATGCCGCGATCAACTGGATGAGAAAGAACTCTCTCTGGCCGATGCCGATGGGTCTTGCCTGCTGCGCGATCGAGCTCATGGCAACCGCTTCTTCCCGTTTCGACATCTCCCGCTTCGGCATGGAAGTCATGCGTTTCTCTCCTCGCCAAGCCGACGTCATGATCGTCGCTGGAACCGTCACTTACAAAATGGCGCTCGCCGTGAAACGTGTCTGGGATCAAATGCCCGAGCCAAAATGGTGCATCGCCATGGGCGCCTGCGCGTCATCCGGCGGGATGTATCGCTCCTACGCCGTGCTGCAAGGCATTGACCAACTCATCCCAGTAGACGTTTACATTTCCGGTTGCCCTCCGCGTCCTGAAGCGCTCATCGAAGGTTTGATGAAACTCCAAGAAAAAATTGAAGCGGAGCATTCCACTCAGGATCAAAAGAAAATCTTCTTCGAAGAAAACATCTGATTCCTATATTTTTCTAAAAACCGAATCTTCCTCTTATGTCAGCCATCACCGATTCACCTGCTGCCGCCAAAGACCTTCCCGCCCTGCGCGATGCGCTCGGAAAAGGGATTCTCTCCGAAGTCGAATTCCGTGGCGAACTCACTTTAAACCTCACGCTCGAAGCTCTACCGAAAGCGCTCGCGCTTTGCAAAGAAAAGCTCGGCTATGAAATGCTTCTCGATATTTCCTCGCTCGATCATTTCGGCGAAGACCCACGCTTCGAGGTGGTTTACGAACTCGCCACGCTCGACAACTCCCTACACTTGCGCCTGAAAGCCAAAGTTTCCGAAGACGAAGCCGTGCCCACCGCTATCCATCTCTGGGCCGCATCCGATTGGCATGAACGCGAAGTCTGGGACATGATGGGCATTCCTTTCAGTGGCCACCC
>CAMCYT010000125.1 GCA_945885485.1 Prosthecobacter debontii | reverse complement strand
TCCGTCGATGACATCCGCGATCTCGAACACACCCTCCAACTCGCCGCGCCATCCGGCGAAACCAAAGTTGGGGTCATCGTCGATGCCGATCGCATGAACGATAAAGCGCAAAATGCTTTCCTGAAAACTTTAGAGGAACCGCCAAACCGCACTCTCCTCATGCTCCTCACCACCAAACCTCAGCGTTTGCTGCCCACGATTCTCTCGCGCTGCTTTCAGGTAAACCTCCTCGGAGGTCGCAGCCTCGATCTCGATGGCGGTGAAGAACTCGTCGCCGCGCTCAACCAAGCCGCCAAAAAAGGTTTCGGAAATCCCATCGCTGCCCTCCACCTCAAAGCCGTGTTCGCCGATTTCCTCGCAGCGAAAAAATCCGAGGTCGAAGCCGCTGCGAAAGCCGCTGCGAAAGAAGAATCCGCCGCCTATAAAGATGCTACCGATGGCACCTGGCTCAAGGCCCGCGAGGATTTCCATGATGCCGCCGCCCAAGCCGATTACATCGAAGCCCGCGGCCGCTACCTCGATGTCATCCTCGCATGGCTCGCCGATATCATCCGCATCAAAAACAATGCCGGCGGCCTGGATTTTCCCGACTCCGCTCCCCTCCTCAAAACCATCGCCGATTCCGAGAGCATCCTCAAAATAAGCCAACGCCTAGAGTCGCTCGAACGCCTACGCCAAACGCTCGAAACCAACGCCTCCGAACCGCTCGCCCTCGAAGTTGGTTTCCTAAAAACCTTCGGCTAAAACCCTACATACCTTGTGAATTTTTTTATAACAGGCACAGATACCAACGTCGGTAAAACCTACATCACCAAACTCTTGGTAGAGTCGCTTCGCGCCGAGGGAAAATATGCAGTCGGCTTCAAACCCATTTCCTGCGGCGATCGCGATGACGCGACCATCCTCGCCGCCGCTTCCGGAAACCTCCCGCTCGACGAAGTCAACCCGCTCCATTTCTCATCAGCCGTGGCTCCGCACGTCGCCGCCCTGTTAGAAAACAAAACCATCAACCCCGCTGATCTCCTCGCTTCTTACCAAACGATCTCGGGAAAATACGATCCCGTCATCGTCGAAGGTGCCGGCGGTTGGGAGGTCCCCATCACCGAAACCTATTTCGTCTCAGACCTCGCCAAAGACCTCAACCTCCCCGTCATCCTCGTCGCCGCCAACCGGCTCGGCGCACTCAATCACATCCTCCTCACCCTCGCCGCCATCGAAGCCAAAGGCCTGAAATGCGCGGGTATCATCCTCAACCAACTCGAAGACGAAATGGACACCCCGATGATCACCAACAAAGGCATCATCGAATCCCTAACAAACGTCCCCCTCCTCGACCACATTATCCACGGCCAAGACTTCCTCTCCCCAGAGTTAATGGACGTCCTCATGGGATAGAAACCTCTTACTTGAGGTTTAGAGTTTAAAATTTAAAGTTTCCCAACATGCCAGCTAAAAACTTCCACGTCCGCCAAGCCGCCGTCTCCGCCCTCCGTGCATGGGCGAAAGGCCACGACTACGCGGAAACTTTGGTCGATCGCCACGCCCAGCGTCGCATGCTTTCTTCCTCAGATCGCGGACTCCTCCAAGCTATACTCTTCGGCGTCCTTCGCCACCGCCGCGTTCTCGATCATTGGATCGGCAAACTCCGCCAAGGCAAACTCGATGCCGATACACGCGACATCCTACGCGTCGGCCTCTGCCAGATTCTCATCCTCAACATCCCCGATCACGCCGCCGTCAACGAAACCGTCGAAGCCGGAAAAACCAGCGTCCGCCCGCTCATCAATGCCGTCCTGCGCAAAGCCATCACTGATCGCAACCACCTGCTCGAACAACTCGACGACCTTTCTACCCCAGTCCTCCACTCCCATCCCGACTGGCTCTACAACCGTTGGCGCAAATCTTTCGGAAAAGCCAAAGCCCTCGCCATCATGGAGTGGAACAACCAACCCGCCGAAACGTATTTCCGACTCAATCCCCTCATTCCCACCGATGCAGAAATCCCCGGAACTCCATGCGATCACGCACCTGACTACTTTTTGTTAGACGGTAAAATTCCTAGTAAACTTTTAGCCGAAGGCAACCTCTACATCCAAGACCCCGCCACCCGCCATTGCGTCGAACTCCTCAAACCCAAACCCGGCGAAAAGATCCTCGATTCCTGCGCCGCACCCGGCGGTAAAGCCTTTCTCATCGCCTCCGCCCTCGGCAGCGGCAAAGGACTCACTTGCACCGATTCTAACGAAAAACGCATCCCCCGCCTCGAAGAAAACCTCGCCCGCTTAGGCATCACCGCTGATGAAATTTCCGTCCACGACTGGACGAAACCCGCACCAGAAAAATTCCACCAAGCCTTCGATGCGATCTTGTTAGATGTCCCCTGCTCCAACACCGGCGTAATCCGCCGCAGGGTCGATGTCCGCTGGAGACTCCAAACCACCGACATCGAGCAACTCACCGAAATCCAAACCTCCATCCTCACCAACGCCCTCCCCTGCCTCAAACCCAGTGGCCGCATCGTATATTCCACCTGCTCCATCGAGGACGCAGAAAACATCGAACTCGTCACCGCCTTCGCCAAACAACACAACCTGCGCTTAGGCAAAACCATCCAAATCACCCCCATCGACCACCACACCGACGGCGCCTTCGCCGCCCTCCTCACCAAGCCATAAGACCAGAACCAAGAATCCCATGAAAAACAACATATTCACGTTTTCAGCATTTGTCGTCATCTTCTCACTAATCGCCGTCGTAGCCATGCTAGTGTATCTCAGCAAAACCTCCGAATTCTCCCGCGCCTCAGGCACACCAACTAGCCTACCACCCGCTTCCGCCCTTCGCCGATAGACTACCGGATCAGGTGACCACTACTTCGAGAGCAATTCTGCCATAGCTTTACCCATTCCTTCTCCCACGTTCATGTAGGTCTCTCCATTGCCACTGTAGTGGCTGCCGCTACTTCCTCCGTTGGCGACAGGTTGAGTAAAGAATACCGCAGCCTTATCTTTGAATTCTGGGAGTTCAGCGAAGGCAAACATCTTCTGAGAAAGAGGCGCGTTCTTATCATGTTCACCCAATGTGGCACAAACAAACTTGGCGTTTGGCGCATTAAAATCTTTTTTTAGGTCATTGAAGAGAAAAGCCAAGTTCTTGTCGTAAGTCTCGATACTTCCCTTGCCTGCCTCAGCATTTCCCTGCCACCAGAAAAATCCCGCAACTTCGAATTTCGTGGCACCAGGATAATAGGTAGCTAAATCTTTAAGTGCGGTTTGAGCAGCACCTACGTCTTGGTCATATTGTAGGCCTGCATACCAGCCACCATTTTTTGCTTTGGCTTCTTCACTGACTTTCCGATTCGAGCTCTCCGAGTCCCCTTGATATGATTGACCGCTTTTTCCAGTACCTACCGCACTAGGCGGCAACAAGTCCCAACCTAAAGCGCGATTGCCCACACACGATTTGAGTATCAGGACAGGGGCGTCTATGACTTGCCCCATATAATTCCCAATGCCGATTTCTGGGCCAAATTTTCCACTACCATTCCCATTTTCAGCCGTTAACCAATCATTGTATCTCAGTGCAGCCATACAGAAAAAGGTATTGCGTACATCCTTCCTTACGTTCCAGTTTCCTCCATCATCGACTAGGTATGGATATTTTGTAGCAGCAACACCCTTTACTGGTCCTGGATTCCCAAAGCCTAACATGTTTGACTGACCCATCATAATGAATACCTGCACTGGCTTGCTCATATCGGCTTCTTTGCCATCGGGATCCGGCAACACATCGGGAAGCTTCCTGACCTTGAGGTTCGCCGCCGCTTTGTCCGCTGATGGTTTATCAGCGACGGGAGCTGCAATCTTACCCTGCTCCTTAAGGAAGGCGATGTCCGCTGCAGATAGCTTATCTTGAGGAAAATTCATCACCTTGCCGCCGGTCAATGTCACGCCGACTGCACCAGTTTCCGGATTATAGGATTGCAATTCGCCATCGAAGGTCTTGGCACCGTCGGCGCTGGTCCAAGTTCGGCCCTGCGCGAATGACAAGGAAAGCATACAACAGGCGAAGCCGGCACTCAGGAAATTCACAATCTTAGTTTTCATACTTATGAGGTCAGAGGTTGATAAGGAATACACTTTATAACCTTGATCATTACAACCGCCTGTTCCAGATAAAAGTTCGGCCGGTTCGTCCTAAAAGACAGACAATCTGAATTGAGGAGTAGGCTAGGGGCGAATGATACTGGGTCAATCGTGCGAAGGATGAAAATTTTCATGGTGTTTCATTGAACCAGATCGTCATTGGTCCCTTCTTGCGGTTTGCCCACGCATAATAAGGGATGGCGGTCAATTTAACCGAGGTCTTCTTCTCATCGAGGCCTTGGGTACGGATCACGGTGACTCCACCGAGTAACTTGGCATCGTGTTCAGCTGTCATGTCGGCGGATCGAGTTAGGACGAGTTTGAAAAGATCGATATCTTTGTTGTCGCTGCCCTCGAGGCAGTAAACGACCGGCCCGCGCATCAGTGCGACCTTGCCCTTGTTCTCTGCGACTTTTTCATGCGCGAGGACGCGATGGATCGGCATCGGCAGGTCGAGTTCCACGCGGTCGCCCGCTTTCCATGATCGCTTGAGGTGCACATAGCCGTCCGGGCTGGGAGTTGCGGCCACTGTTTCGCCGTTGACCTTGAGGGTCACCGGCGGGCTCTGCGGATCGGCATAGCGATAGAGATCGCTGGGGACTGTTTTCCCTTGTGCCCATCCTGGAATGCGCACGCAGAGGTCGAAGTCGGATGGTTTCTCTGGCGCGATCGTCAGCTGGACCCGTCCGTCCCAAGGGTAATTCGTTTCCTGAGTGATCTGCACGACCTTATCCTTGTCCATCGTGACGGCGGACTCCCCGGCGGCGAAGAGGTTCACGAAGAGTTGATCGCCCGTGTGGGCGTAGACAAAGCCGCCGACCTGCGGGGTGAAGCGGCTGAGATTGGTGGGGCAACAGGCCAGCCCGATCCATTTGCTGCGCTCGGCACCGCTCTGTGATTCCAGTGTATTCTGATAGAAAAAGCTATCGCCACTGAGCGACATCCCGGAGAGCGCCGAGTTGTAGAGCACCAGTTCCAACACGTCGGCGTATTTAGCCTCGCCCTTGAGTAGGTTCATCCGGTGCTGCCAGAAAACGTGGGCGATGCTGGCGCAGGATTCGCAGTAGGTTTTGTTAGGCAGTAGGTAGCGGGATCCTCAGGTCGCAATTCTGCGACATCTTGCGCGAAAATCCCGGAAAGAATCCCGAAGAACAGAATGGCGGTAATGATGGAGAAGCGTCTCATGGTTGCTTGATCGTTGGGCCTGGATTCTGATTCATGGCACATGGTAGGCCGCGCGGATGACTACCGCACCGACGGCACCGGGTTTGCCGTCTGGGAAAGAAACGGTGATCGTATTCACTTCCTGGAGTGCTGCGGAGTCCAGGCGGACCAGTTTGCATGAGGCGTAGTCCTTGCCCTTCTCCGTGAGGCGGTCCGCGCATTGCTCCAGAGGGACAACGAGCGACTTTCCGTTGAGGACGATGTCAACCTCTGGCGCACCTTCCTGCGGACGGCTGATGCCGACCCGCAGCCAGGCATGATCGACTTGGTCGAGATTGGGAATCTTGACTGTGATCTCGGTCTTGTCCTTTACCTTTGTCGCCACCTTGTCGCCGTAGCAGGAAATCTCGTTGAGGATGCGCTCCTGCACGACCGGTTTGACGAACTCCGCCCGGAGCAACACCGCCTCGCGTGGCTTCAAGGCGAGGGATTTCACTGGGGTAACAACTTCCTCGGTTAGATATGGCGTGAGATCCGCATTGCGACCAAAACGGCGCACCATCATCTTGGACGCCGTGGGCATTTCGAGTCTGACGTTTTTGGGTTGGTTCGAGAGGTTGTTCATCACCACAAACACCGTGTTACCGTCCACGAAGGCGCGCGTTTGCACATCCGGATCCAGGCAGGAGGCGGCCACGCGGCGTCCCTGTAAATCGCGGAACATCTGATAGAAATGGATTTTCTTGGTCGCAACCCAGTCGTTCTTGTTCTCGAAGTTGCGCGGGACATAGAGGGTCGAGTAATAGGTGGGATCCCATGCCATGGCGTGCAGCAGGATGAAGGGAACGGACTTTTTGACCGTCTCCGGATGGTCCATGTAGGTAAGGGTGTGACCGATGAGGCTGCTGACCATGTTGAAGTCGTCAATCGAACGCTTTTTCATCTCCCAGTCGAAACCATCGCCCGGGATGCGTTTCTTCGCCTCGGCCTCGATACGCTTCTGCGCCCCGTAGCCGCCGGTTTCGCTGATGACGATGTCCACCTTCTTGCCGTAGTGGTTGACGGTGTGGTTCTGGATCAGATCGAGAACGGATTCGAGCGGCAGTCCGCTGGTGATGCGTCCGGGGAAAACGTCTGAATTTTCCGTTTCGCTGATGATGTCCCCGTCCTTCCTTCCGAGGAAGTCATACACATGGAAGGAATAGAAATCGAGGCCGCACTGGGTGTTGTCGATGAAGTCGCGCAAGCCGCGGAAGTTCTCGAATTGATTGCCGTAGTAGTAGGCGACAGCCAGGCAGGGTCCGCCGACGCGCACCCCTGGCACCATGCGGTGCACCGCATCGCGGGTCACGGTGTGATACTTGGCCAGATGCGGATCGCTCCAGTAGGAATAATGGGGTTCGTTCAGCAGTTCGAGCCATTCCGGGCGGTTGAAATCGAAAAAGCCGTGGAGCAGCGACAAGGCGTAGAGTTCTGCTGCGGCCTCGAGATTGTTGGGGAGGGTGTGAGGTGGAAGCTTTTTGTCCTCCTTGAAGTATGCGATCATGTATTCCCCCATGAACGACGGGTGCTTGTTGGTAGGATCATGCGAAACAAGCTCGATGCGGTTTCCCATGTCCTGCCGATAGTCCTCCGTGGGCTTGTAGATCATAGCCGCGAGGCGTTTCTTGAGGCTTTCCTGATCGACAAATCCCGGGCGCTTCGGATCTTCCTTATATTGGTAGCCATCAGACTCCGCTTTCATTACCCCCTGGGTGCTGCCCCAGACGATGCGGTTTTCCTTCACGAGCCAGTCATAGATTTCGGGCGTCTTGCAACTAGTTTTGTCGATATTGGTGAAGAGGTTGAAGTAAGTGGACCGGTTCAGGTCGCTCGTTCCCTCGATCCGACGGGTACAAGCGGGGTCGATGACAATGGACACTTCCTGTGCCGTGCCGCCGCCAGGCTGCGGAGGGGGCGTTGCGCTGTTTGCCGGTTTGCCTTGTTCCTGCGCGTGAAGCGCGGCCAGCGAGCCGAGCA
>CAMCYT010000124.1 GCA_945885485.1 Prosthecobacter debontii | reverse complement strand
GACTCGGATCGAATTCAAGCGCATCGTATTTTCCATGCGCGTGCCTTGGGGCGAATAGGCGAATGATATGTCCGGCCTTGTCTCGTAAACAAAATCCAAGCGACTATAAGGTGCGAGGCTCGCTGTGCCAGTGTAGGCGATATAGTCCAAGCGGCGGTTAACCAACTTCAAATGATCCGCTGTGCGGGTATCAGTCCAGTTGATCGAGTAATAATTTCCGAGCGTATCGGAAACTTTGCATACATCCCAAACGACCGGAGCGTTCACATCTGGTGCGTAGATTTTAGAATCCGCAGTATTTCCGAGCTCAATGATGAGCCCAGCTTTCGTTTCGATATACCACCATGAACCCAGCTGATTTTGGTCGCCACCTTTCAACGTGATCCGCGCGAAGGAATCAATCTCCGTGCGGTATTCCGAATTTTGTTTACCATAAATACCCGCAACACAAACGAGACGCTCACCATTGAAGAAGAAACGATCTTCTCCATCGAAATTCACCGTTCCAGCAAAGCCGTCTTTGGCCTGAATCGCGGCACCACGGGTGACGCTTTGCAAGCCACCGATGCTCCAACCCACACCAGCAATACCATTTCCCGCACTTGATGAATAATTCAGAGAAACTTTCGGTTCCATCCCAGCGGTGCCTTTCGGGATATCAATCGGCATAGAATAGATCATCGATCCATCACCACTGACCGACATCGAACCTTTTAGTGAAGTTACAGGCTGGTGCGCTCCAAGAATGGTCACAGGAGGAATATTTCCTTGTGGGGGAAGTGGTGCGTTACCGTTTAAACCTCCAAGCCAAAGTGAATCCATATAGCCATCGAGATGAGATTTACCCGTGGACGCATTGATTGCGTCCCTATCGTAAAGATTTGGATTCGAGCCATTGGCTGTTTCCCACGCGTTTGGCAATCCGTCTTTGTCCGTATCCGGAAACATGGTATTGGTAGGATCGACAGTTAGATCATCTATCAGGGTATCGCCTATCCGACTGCCATATAGTTCGATTTTTTCCAAATTCGCTCGGCGGCTTTCGAATGCCAAGTTTGCCGCCGCCAATTTTCCATCGATAAATAAATCCCAAATATTACGCTGATAGTCGTGGCGCAAGGTGATCCTTGTATAACCAGCAGCTGTTAAGCCATTTGGAGCAAGCGCAAAAGCCCCAACAGTTTTCGCCCACAGCGCTAGGTTTGCGACACCCGAGCTACCATTCAAAACCCAAATATTGCCTGAATTCGAGCCGACCGGAACCTGAAACGCGAGCTGAGTTCCGTTCGAATGAAAACTCGCCAGGCTACCTTCGGGATCAGCCGCGGGTTTGATTTGAAGATCAATGAATGCTATTTTCTCGTTAACATTCCAGTCGATATCTCTAACTAACAGCGGCTCTTGCACTGCGTTAGCTTCGATTTTCAGCGCCTGCCCCCCACCTACGCCTTGGCCATTGGCTGAAATGGAGGCATTTCCAGATAGCAATGACCATCCACTACCATTGTTGAGACCTAAAACTTCGCCTGGATTATAAACAGGACTCTCAAAAGTGATGGGCGGCAAATATGCCAGAAGTTGATTCGTCCATATTGCGGAACAACAAATCGTGGTTACACTCGCTTTAAAAAAATAATTCATTGAATGAGGGAGCTGGGGGGGGATTCGGGCTTCCAGAATCAGGATTTAACTTAGCGTCGACTCAAGTAACGAGCGACGATCTATGGAAAATACAAATGTGGGAGGGGATAGACGCTGGCTAGAAATAAAATTAATCTAACCAAGTCAAATTCATTTTTTGTAAAAATTAATCATCACAAAGCTTGAAACGTTAATTTTATATAACGTCTCTATCCCCTGCCAACACCGAAACGCCTATCGATATCTTTTCGATTAAATTCCGTTAGGGTAGGCCTACCATCGGCGGCGCAGTAGGGCAGATCGCATTCGAACAGTTCTTCCAAAAGGCTTTGCGCTTCCACGATACGGGGAACGACTCGCTTTGCGGCTTTGTTGGCGATGATTCTCGCGAGTCTTTCGAAAGTAAATTTTCCTGCCGATACAGGGCCGTGGAGGGTATCTTCTAAAATCTCACTGAGGAAAATTTTCGGGTCGTCCATATGCAGAAACGCTGGGAGGCTTCTGAGTTGCAAGGTGTTGCCGCCGAACGCCTCGACTTCCAAGCCTGCTTCTAACAACGCGTTTTTCTCCCGTAACAAATGATCCAGATCGCGAGGATCTAGCTCGATCAAAACTGGAACTAACAGATTCTGTGTTTCCAATCCCTCTTTCCTGCCTTTGGTGAGTTGTTCGAAAATGATCCGTTCACGCGCGGCTTTTGGATCGAACAAGACCAAGCCGCTGTCGCTTTCAAAAATGACATAGCGATCCTGCAACATCCCGACCAAGCGGAACTGGGGAGCTTTGGAAAGTCGCTCGTCGGTTTGTGAATCATCTACCGAGACCATGCTCATTTCCTGCTGCGACGGATGAAACATCGTTGCACGCGACACGATTTTTTCTTCCGGCTCGCTGATGAACTCGGAATCGTTTGCAGCTTGCGTAGCGACCTGTGGCAGCGGGCTGCGTGGGCGCGGCTTCAAGCAATCGGCGACTGCTTGGGAAATCAAATCTCGGATTTCATGTGGGCGATGAAACCTCACTTCCTTCTTCGCAGGATGGACATTCACATCGACCAAATGCGGTTCCATTTCCATCCACAACCACGCCGCTGGATATAAGCCGTCTTGAAGATTTCCGCGAAAGCCCTCGACCAATCCTTTCGAGATCGCTGCGTCTTCGATCGGCCTGCCGTTGAGAAAAACGAATTGGTGACGTCGGCCCTTGCGCGCGTGTTGGGCTGGAAGAATGAATCCGCTGACCTGCATCCCAGAACCCATGGTATCAGGAATTTCCACCAACTCGCCTCCGAGTTCATTTCCTAACAACTGCCGCACCCGATCCGCGGTGCGGACGACGCCGGGGAGATCGAAAATCGTACGATCATCTTTTCTGAAACGGAAACGCACGCCAGGCGCGGCGAGCGCGTGTAGACGAAGTTGCTGCTCCACGTAGGCGGACTCCGTGCTTTCGGCGCGCATGAACTTGCGTCTGGCGGGCATATTGAAAAATAAATTTCGCGCCTCGATCACCGTACCGGGAGCGCCGCCGGCATCGCGGACATCGCGGAGTTTTCCTCCATCCACGATGATTTCCGTCCCGGTCAAGGAGTCCGCCTGCCGCGTGACCATGCGGAATTTTGCCACGCTCGCGATACTTGGAACGGCCTCGCCACGAAAACCCAAAGTTAAAATACTAGCCAGATCCGCTGCCGTGCGCAGCTTGCTGGTCGCGTGCCTTTCCAGCGAAAGCAAGGCATCTTCCCGCGCCATGCCGCAACCATCATCGGTCACGCGGATCAGGTTCACCCCGCCTTTTTCGATATCCACCATCACTTCCCGCGCCCCGGCATCGAGGCTGTTTTCCACCAGTTCTTTCACCACACTCGCCGGGCGCTCCACGACCTCGCCTGCCGCAACTTGGCTGGCTAGGATATCGGGTAAAACGCGGACGACTGGCACGCCACGATTTAGTCCTCACGATCCTGATTCAGCAATCTTCAATTGACCCATTCCCACCGACGACTAGCCTGCCCCCATTCATGGCTGGCTTTTTCAAAAAACTTTTCAACGCAATCATCGATAAAGCGGAGGTCGATTGGGACGATCTCGAGGCAAATCTCATCGCTGCCGACCTCGGTGGAAAACTCAGCACCGGCATCGTCGACGAGCTCTACGATCTGGGGCGCACGGTTTCAGCCCAAGACGTGGTTGATATTACCCGCAAGCGTCTTTCCAAAATCCTTCCCGATGATTGCCCGCCGCTTCAACCTCGCGCGGATGGTAATCCGTTCGTCATTCTCGTCGTCGGCGTGAACGGCACGGGGAAAACCACCTCCTCCGCCAAGCTTGGCATGTGGTTGAAAAAACGCGGCCACAGCGTGATGCTGGCAGCAGCCGATACGTTTCGCGCCGCAGCGGTCGAGCAACTCCAACGCTGGGGCGATAGACTCGACATTCCGGTCGCCACCGGAGCAGCGAACTCCGATCCCTCATCCGTCTGCTTCAAAGCGCACCAACAAGCGATCGCTGAAAAAAAGCAATTCCTCATCTGCGACACCGCAGGCCGCATTCACACGCGCCACAACTTGATGGAAGAACTCGGAAAAATCCGTCGCACCATCGCCAAGCAAGACGAAGGCGCACCACATCTCACCTTGCTTGTGGTTGATGCCTCTACCGGTTCAAACGCCCTCAACCAAGCCAAAGAATTTCACAGGGCCAGCCCGCTCGATGGCCTGATCATCACCAAGCTCGATGGTTCAGGAAAAGGCGGGATCGCTTTCACCATCTTCGATCAAATCGGTGTCGCGCCACGCTTCATCGGAACTGGCGAAGAACCCGAAGCGTTTTCGATGTTCGAGAAAGAACGATTTGTGGCTGAGGTGCTTTAGATGGTTTCGGGCATTTTACACAAGGAGATCCCTAAATGAATGATTGCTTAGACCAGCTACTTGTGCAATTGTCTAATTAATGAACGGAACGAAAAAAGTCGTGATTGATGCCTCGGTGGTTTTGGCGGTAATTTTGAACCAGCCAGAGAAAGCTTCGATCATCAACATGACAGGTGGAGTCGCCTTAATTGCGCCTGGATGTCTCCGTTGGGAAATTGGTAACGCATTCTCTGCGATGCTCAAACAGAAGAGATTAAGTAGTGCTGCGATCACCGAAGGAATTGGCGTATTTAAAAAGATTCCCATTCAAGAGGTGGATTCATCGCTAGAAGAAGCGCTGGAACTTTGTAAGCGCCATCACATTTATGCTTACGATGCCTATTATTTACAATTAGCTAAACGAAGCTCTACTCCTTTGCTCACGCTTGATAAAAAGATGTTAGCGATCGCAAAGATTGAGAATATTGAAACCAAAATAATCCAATGAAACTATACACTTACAGCGATGCGAGACAGCAATTCTCGGAAGTTTTGGAAACGGCCAGCCGTGAAGGAAAGGTGTTGATCCGAAGAAGAGATGGCCGCCTTTTCTCGGTCGTTCCTGAGCAGAAAACTACTTCTCCTTTTGATGTAGATGGCATTTCAAGTGACATCACAACCCAAGAAATTGTCTCTACTCTCCAAAAAGAAAGAAAAAGAAGCAGATTATAAGTTAAAGCAATTTTGCGCCGCCCATGGATTACAAAGAAGCGATAGAGTGGTTGTTCGGAACCCAGCAGTTTGGGATCAAGCTGGGTTTGGAAGGGCCGCGCAATTTGCTCAAACAATTTCTCGCCTTTCCCAAACACGGGGTGCAGGTCGCGCACGTGGCTGGCACGAATGGCAAGGGCAGCGTGTGCGCGATCATGGATCGCTGCGCCAGGTCCTGCGGAAAACGCACAGCGCTTTTCACCTCACCGCATCTAATCGATTACCGCGAACGGATGCGGGTTTCCGGTGAAATGATTTCCGAGGAACGTTGCGCGGAACTGCTTACTGAAGCGCGAGAACTTTGCGCACGACTCGAAGTGCATCCGACCTTTTTTGAAATCACCCTCGCGGTCGCGATGCGTTGGTTTCGCGAGATGGAATGTGAGCTAATCATTTTGGAAACAGGTATGGGTGGACGTTTGGATGCGACGACTGCGGTGCCTGCAGATGTTTGCGTCATCACGCCGATCGGCTTGGATCACACCCAGTGGCTGGGTGACACCTTAGCGCTGGTCGCCACAGAAAAGGCCGGAATTTTCCTCGAAGGCGTGCCAGCGTTTTCCTCGCCGCAGGAAGACGAGGCGCGTCAGGTTCTTGAAAAAGAAGCGAACCAAAAACGCACACCATTGAGTTTCATCGATCAACCGCTCGAAGGTTATGGCATTGCCCTACCCGGCAAACATCAGAAATGGAACGCCGCCCTGGCCCTGGCCGCGTTGCATGCGTTGCGCTTAGCGTTGAATTACGAATCCGTCGCCGAAGGGCTCGCGAAAGTCAAATGGCCGGGTCGCTTCGAACGCATCACCAGCGGCGAATTTGAAATCATTCTCGATGGTGCACACAATCCACACGCCGCAAAAGTTCTCCGTGAAACATGGATTGATGAGATCGGAGCTGGCAAAGGAACTCTGATTTTCGGAGCCGTGGAATCCAAAGACATCGCCGGTATCCTAGCCGAACTCCGCGGACTAAATCAGCGCATGATCTTCTGCAAGGTCGGCACCACGCGTGGCCTGCCTACTGCCGATTTGATCAAGAGCTTGCCGAGCAACGAGCAGACCGACGCGGAGTGTTACGACACATTCACCGAAGCGCTTGCTGCCGCGCGCAATTACAAACAGATAATCCTTGTCGCAGGATCGCTGTTCCTCGTTGGAGAAGCAAGAGCCGTACTCTTCGATAAAACTTTCCTCGCCAGCGTGCAGTGAGTTAAAAGACCAAATGTCATGACGGCATTTTTAAAAATGAGGCACGGAGGAAGAATGGAGAAGAGGAAGTTATTTCTAGTAACTCAGATATTTCAACTAGCCTGATATTTTTTGAGAATGACATTTCTTCTCCGTGAGCTCCTTTCTTACTCCGTGCCTCATTTCCAAAAAATCCCCGAACAGCCCTTCAGGTTTTAAAATCCCGCGTCTGAAATGCCAGCCAACCGATCGTGAAAAAACTGACGTTCAGCCCCATCAGAATTGCATAGCTTTCGATGATTTTTGGCCAAGATATGTATTGTTCTACCAAAAACACCCATGCACTCATCCTATAGGTGACGAAGTAACTTTCATAGGGTTTGAAGAACGGGAAACCCTGCAAAATCATATCAATGAAGAGAATGGTCAGAGTAATGATCGTCGCCGCTGCGGGTTTGATTTTGAAACATGAAAACATGAACGCAATCGATGACAGCGTGATCATGCTGATACCTATTCCCGCTGCGGAAAGCGCGAGTCGGCTTGCGCCTTGCCACCAATCCGGATACGCTGCGAAGACTTTCATTTTTGGTTCAATCACAAACAAACCGCCCTCCCATCCCACCGCCGCAACCGCCATCGCGTAGCCACTGATACCAACGAAAAATACAAAGCTGAATGTGTAGAGACTTACCGCTGTGTATTTGACTAAGAGCAAACGAAAGCGACTGATCGGCCGTGCAAACACCATACGCAAATTTCCATCTTCGTTTTCTTTGGCTACGATATCTCCAGCAACCAAGGCAAAATAGATCGAACCCAACAGGAACATGCTCAGCAACATGATCATGAATGTGATGGTAAGAGAGCTGTAATATGTGCTGAACTCTAAGCCGTTTCTCTCAACC
>CAMCYT010000123.1 GCA_945885485.1 Prosthecobacter debontii | reverse complement strand
CAACGCAATCCGTTGCCTGAATCACCCGATCCGCATCTTCCGGCGTATTGATCGGACCACCATGGCAAAGATACAATACATCATCTCGCACGGATTTCCCCGCATCGATAATAGCTTGAGTGCGGCGTATCGTTTCATCCCAAGGCACTACCGCATCGGTTACCCCGATCGAGCCACCAACGGTTGTGCCAACATGCGCGATGATCACATCCGCACCCGCCTTTGCCATCTCCACCGACTCCTCAGGACTGCCGACATAGACAATCGAAAACATATCCATCCGCCGCGCTAATCCGATCATTTCGAATTCCTTCTTCACACTCATTCCGGTTTCTTCAAGAACACCACGAAAGTGCCCATCAATGATGGTGTGAGTTGGAAAATTATTCACCCCCGAGAACCCCATGTCTTTCACCTTCCCCAGCCAATGCCACATGCGTCGACGCGGATCGGTCGCATGCACTCCGCAAATCACTGGGATATCATTCACCACTGGGAGTACCTCATACTCACCAATCTCCATCGCCACCGCATTCGCATCGCCATAAGCCATCAAGCCCGCCGTCGAACCATGGCCCATCATGCGGAACCGACCCGAATTATAAATGATGATCAAATCCGCCCCACCCTTTTCGATAAACTTAGCACTAATCCCAGTGCCAGCTCCCGCAGCAATGATCGCCTCACCTTTCGATAAGGTATCATGCAAACGTTCTAAAACTTCAGTGCGAGTGTAGGGATTTCCGGTTCCGGTCCATGGATTAGGCATGCCCCATCCATGACTGGAAAAAAATCACAAAGCCAGAAAATCAACTCCCATCAAAGCCACCAATTGTTATCCGAAATCCACCTTCTGAAAAAATGGAGCCGCTGGTCGGATTTGAACCGACGACCTGCTCATTACGAATGAGCTGCTCTACCCCTGAGCTACAGCGGCTTTTTACTGATCCGCGATTAGAAAACGCGGAGCGAAACCTCATTCGTTTTATCGGGATGACAATGGCTTGCAACGAAAAAAGCTCTCCAGCATTGCCACTGGAGAGCTTGTTTGAATTTACGTTAAGCTAAATTACTCAGCTGTCGCTTCTGCTTTTTTGGCTACTTTCTTAGCAGCTTTCTTTGCAGCTTTTTTCTCAGCGGCCGGCTCTGGAGTGGTCTCCTCGGCAGCTACTTCGACGACGTCTTCCGAACCAAGTTCTGGCTGATCCACCCATTCAATGATTGCCATTGGGGCGGCATCGCTCATGCGCTGGCCGAGTTTGATGATGCGGCAGTATCCGCCTGGACGAGTAGCTGCTGCTGGTGCGATCTCTGCGAACAGTTTGCTCACTGCTTCCTTCTGACGAAGGAAAGCGATGGCAAGACGGCGGGAATGCAGGTCGTTGCGTTTGGCTTGTGTGACCAACTTTTCAGCAACCGGGCGCAGGGCCTTGGCTTTACCGAAAGTAGTTTTGATGCGGCCATGCTCAATCAAGCTGCATGCCAAGTTGGCGAGCAGTGATTTGCGGTGGGCGGTTTTGCGTTTAAGCTTAGTAGTGTTGCGGCGATGTCTCATCGGTGGCTTCCGTTAGTGGTTAGAAATAAAGGGTGGAATTAGTCGTCAAGGTTTTGAGCAATAAGATCAGCAAGTCCAACTTGTGTCTCCTCTTCGGCGCCAAGGCGTGGTCCGCGTGAAGCGATCGATCCACCTGCAAGCAGGGCAGGCTCGAAGGACATGCCAAGGCCGAGGCCGAGCTCGACGAGCTTGTCCTTGATCTCATTGAGGGATTTTTTACCGAAGTTACGGTATTTAAGCATCTCGGCTTCCGACTTCATCGCAAGTTGTCCCACCGAAGTGATGTTTGCGTTGTTCAAGCAATTCGCCGCACGGACGGAGAGCTCGATCTCGTTGACCGACATGTTGAGAAGTTTTTTGAGCGCAGCGTTTTCTTCGCTGGACTCTGCTGGCGCTTCCTCGAAGTCGACTGCGTTTTCGTCGTAGTTAACAAACACGTCGAGGTGATGACGAAGAATGGCAGATGCTTGAAGCAATGCGTCTTGTGGGGTGATGCGACCATCAGTCCAGATATCAAGAGTAAGTCTGTCGTAGTCGGTGATTTGGCCAACCCGTGTGGAGTCCACGCTGTATTTGACGCGGGTCACTGGGGAAAAGATGGAATCGATCGCGATAACGCCGATTGGCTGATCCTTGCGCTTGTTCTCATCGCCAGTGGAGAAACCACGGCCAACGCGAACTTCGAATTCACAATCGAATTTTACTTTTTTGTCCAAGGTGCAGATGATCTGATCCTTGTTCACTACGGAGTAGATGTGGTCTTCGATGATGTCACCAGCGGTGATAACACCTTCTTTTTCAACTTTGATAGAAAGGATGCGCGGCTCTTTTTCGCCGTGGCTGAATTTAACCTTCTTGAGGTTCAAGACGATGTCGGTGACATCCTCGACCACGCCTGGAAGGCTGGAGAATTCATGTTGGACACCTGCAATTTTCACCGAGGTGATGGATGCACCCTCAAGTGAGGAAAGCAAAACACGACGAAGTGAGTTGCCGACGGTGTGACCATATCCACGCTCGAAAGGTTCTGCGATGAACTGTGCGTAGATATCTGATGCGGTATCCTCGTTGCGAACGAGACGATTCGGGAGCTCGAAACGAGCTAGTGTGGTAGTTGACATATATGGTTTCGGTTGCCGGGTTACCCTCACGCGAGACAGGCGCTTTCACACCTAGAGGACCAACGGCGGTTGATTTAGATTCACTCGCGGGGGGCGAAGAAAATGCTTTGGAGCCTCACTTGCAATGCTTTTTCTCTAAAAATGAGAAAAATAACTAAATTTTCGCATAAATTGAGTAAAAATGATTGGATTTTTTGAATTATTGATAAAATATCTAACCAACCTAACAACTGAACCATATGAACTCCAAGAAAAACCTGACTCGCTTCACTTACGAAACCGCAGCATTCGAAGGCTGGCGCTTATGCATTAGCCGTGCTGGATCCAGCTTCACCAAGTATTTCTCCGACAAGAAATTCGGCGGTATGAAGAAATCCCTCAGCGAAGCCCAAAAAGCCCTGACCGAAATCAAAGCCATTCTCGACTCCGCGAAAAAGGTCGACGGCAAGCTTTCCGCAACCACCGTTCGCAAGGTCGAAGCTCTTCTCAAAAAATATTAAGCGGAACTTGAGGCAGTTTTCTGTTTCGTAAGCTGATTTTCATGCTTCATTCGGAAATGCTTCCTGTTATTCACTGGTTTCGCCGCGATCTTCGGATCGCTGACAACTCAGCTTTATATCACGCCTCCAAAGCCGGAGGCGTGATTCCTGTTTATATCCTCAGCTCTTGGAGGGAAAATCATGCTTGGACGGGAGCCAACCGGCAGAAATTCCTCTGCGGTTGTTTGGAATCCCTTTCAAAAAACCTCGCAACATTAGACTCGAAGCTGATCATCCGGGAGGGCGCTGCAATACCTTCGCTAAAGAAGCTAATCGCCGAAACCAGAGCCACGGCAGTCTATTTCAATCGCGACCCCGATCCTTTCGGCAAACAAACCGAACAAGAGCTCGCTGCCCTGTGCGCGGATTTGGGGATTGAATGCTGCGGATACGATGATGTCGCGCTCCACGATCCCACGGAGATCATGACCCAAACGGGAAATCCATACAAAGTTTACACCCCCTATTCAAACAACTGGCTTTCTCGTCCGAAACCACTCCCCTTACCGAAGCCGGTTTCTATCAACACTCCACGAGGCATCTCCTCATTAAAACTACCGACCCTCTCCCACTGGAAACTCCCCGAATCCATCGCCGAACTTCCAGAACCCGGCGAACGCGCTGCTCGCGAGCGAATGCGCCACGCGATTTCGCACATCATCGGACATTACTCAGAAAAACGCGATATCCCATCGCTCGAAGCCACATCCCGCCTCTCACAGGATCTCCGCTTCGGCCTCATCTCCATCCGCACGCTCTACGCAAAAGTCGCCACCGCATTGAGCTCCGCGAATGGCCGATCCCGCACCTCCATCGAGATCTACATCAAAGAACTCGCTTGGCGAGAATTCTACTTTGCTATTGTCCATCATTTTCCCCACGTCCTAGAACATGAGTTCAATCAAGATTGGAAAGGGCTACCATGGGACGAACCTGGCGAGAATTTTGAAAAATGGAAATCCGGTCATACTGGCTTCCCCATTGTAGATGCCGGGATGCGCCAGCTCCTTCAAACTGGCTTCATGCATAACCGCGTCCGCATGATCACCGCAATGTTTCTCACCAAAGATCTCCACATCGATTGGAAACTCGGCGAGTCCCATTTCATGCAGTATCTCACCGATGGCGAGATCGCTTCCAACAACGGCGGCTGGCAATGGTCCGCAGGCACGGGAGCCGATGCCGCACCTTATTTCCGTATCCAAAATCCTTGGTCCCAAACCGCCAAACACGATCCAACGGGCGTTTACATCAAACGATGGATACCTGAACTGAAGTCCGTAGATCCTAAGAAATTACAAGCTCCACCGGAGAATAACCTACCCCTAGCTAAGGGCTACCCCCTGCCCTGCGTGGATCACAAAACCGAACGCGAACGCACCTTGGCGATTTTCAAAAAACACCGAGCTTAGATCATCTCAATCCCCCTGCCTCTCGGTTAAACTGCGGCTTCGGCATTTAGCTAATGTTTTATAGGAATTATCTGGCGAAATGAATTTTATACCCTAAATTAGATTTCGTATGACAACTGCACTTTTATCACCCAAATTTCAAATCGTCATTCCTAAAGAGATTCGTAAGTCGCTCAACCTCCAGCCTGGGCAGCGCCTGCAATTCAAGGAAGTGAATGGAAAAATCGAAGTCCGACCTCTCCTGACAGGCCAGCAGTTGATTGGATTCTTGAAAGATAAAACCCCTCTCGAATTTGAGCGCGAGCCAGATCGTGAATTTTAAAGCGAAGCGTATCATGAAGCCGAATGTCCTAGATTCATCAGCATGGCTTGAATGCCTCGATGACGGTCCGAATACCGAGCATTTTTCTCCCATTTTATCAAAACTACCGGAACTAATCGTTCCTTCCATCGTCATCACCGAAGTGCGCAAAGTCATCCTTGCACAACGATCTACAGATGCCGCAGATACTGTTACTGACACGATGTTGTCTACCGTAGTTATCGAAATCGATTCTACCATCGCGACTCATGCCGCGGATTTATTCATGAAATATAAGCTCCCTCTTGCTGACTCTATTATTTACGCCGTCACGCTCGCTCAACGCGCGACGCTATGGACGCAAGACAGCCACTTTAACGGCCTCCCCCACGTGAAGTATTTTCCAAAAGTAAAACGAACATAATTCTCAGCACTGAGCTTGTTGCAAAGCCCGAGTAAGTCGAGGAGTCGAAGGCCTCAAGTCTATTACCCATTCAGCTTCTCAAGATTCTTCGGAAGGAAAATGCCGTTTTTACGGATCAATTTGCCATCGAAGTAAATCTCCCCACCGCCGTAGTCTTTGCGTTGGATGTTGACCATGTCCCAGTGAATCTGTGATTGGTTGCCGTTGTCGGCTATCTCATACGCCTGACCCGGAGTAAAATGGAACGATCCGGCGATTTTTTCATCGAAGAGAATATCACGCATCGGTTCACGAATGACTGGATGAAATCCTAGGGCAAATTCTCCAATGTAGCGCGCTCCGGAATCGGTGTCTAAAATGCGATTCAGTTCCTTGGTTTTATTTCCGGCCTCGGCTTTGATGATTTTGCCTTCCTTGAATTCCAGCTTGATGGAATCGAAAGCAATGCCTTGGTAAATGGTCGGAGCGTTGTGAGTCAGCACGCCCTCGACAGAGGTTTTCACGGGTGCGGTGAAAACCTCACCATCGGGAATATTGTAGTTGCCGCCGCAAACCACTGCGGGGATGCCTTTGATAGAAAATTTCAGATCCGTGCCGGGACCGACGATGTGAACCTTGTCGGTGCTTTCCATCAGGCGTTTTAGCGCATTCATGGAAGGAACAAGTGCCTTATAATCGAGCAAACAGACTTTAAAGTAAAAATCCTCAAACGCTTCGGTGCTCATACTGGCCTGCTGCGCCATCGAAGCCGTTGGCCAACGTAACACACACCATTTCGTCTTCTTTACGCGATAATCAATTACCGGACGCATCTGCTTCATCGCTACCTGCATATTCTTCTGCGAAACATCTGAAGTCTCAGAAATATTATGACTGCCACGAACCGCGATATACGCATCCATGTCTTTCATTTCGGAAACTAAAAGTTTGGATAAAACTTTGTATTGATCCTCTGTAGCACCCATCAAGAGCTCACGGGAAATTCTGGATTGATGAATCCGCACGAGTGGAATGGCGTTTCTACGTCGCACCTCACGAATCAAAGCGATACCGATGGAATCCGGAACATCATAGAGATCTAGCAGAACTTTTTCTCCCTTCTTAAGATCGATGGAGTATCCAACCAGTTGCTTAGCAAGAGAGTCGATTCGTGGATCGTGCATAAATAAAATATCTGAGTTAGAGGGATGACGAAACGAGTAAGGTATCGCGAAGAATTTCGATAGCGTGGCAATGCCGGATCGGGCGACCCTGCGCACGCGCGAGGCCGGTGAGATGCATCAAACACGACATATCACCACTTGTGAGGATGTCGGGTTTAGCCTCAAGAATATGATCCATTTTCAAAGTGCCCATTCTTCCTGAGATATGAGGAAACGTAACCGAAAACGTGCCGCCAAATCCGCAGCACTGCTCGCCTTGACCGAACGAGACGATCTCCGCGTTTGCGATGGAAGATAAAAGGTTCACCACGGCATCGCCGCTATCGGTTCCGCGTGAATGGCAAGAGCGATGGAAGGCAATGCGTGTGGGCTGATCGAATTTACCCTTCCAGGTTTTGATGCCGAGACCGTTGTATATGAAATCAATCACCTCCCATGTCCGCTTGGCTAGTGAAGTGACTTTTTCATCTGGGCATTCTTCGAACTGCAGCGGATTTCCATGAAAGTTCATTGCCGCGCAAGAACCAGATGGGACAATGACGGGTAGATCACCAGCGAACACTTCCGCTGTATAAAGAGCTACTTTTCTCGAAGCTACCCAGTCACCCGAGTTGAACGCCGGTTGCCCACAACAGGTTTGGTTTTCAGGAAAAATAACCTCAACACCAAGATGCTCCAGAACTTCGACAGTGGCCTTAGCTGCCTCATCATAAAATGCATCACACAAACACGTACCCATCAAGAGCACTTTTTTTTCAATAGGTCGTTCAGTTTGAATCATATAAATTTAAGATTTTCCATAAGAAGATTCCACTCGCTGTGCAACATCGCGATAGCCATAATCCACTTCGTAAATTTGTTTGAAGCTATCCAAGGCTGCGACTTTATCTC
>CAMCYT010000122.1 GCA_945885485.1 Prosthecobacter debontii | reverse complement strand
CTGATTCCAAAAAACTGGACAGTCGATATGTAGAGTTTTTATAGTTATAATCACAAGGGCAACATATCACTCACCCAAAATGATCCCAGCCCCCCGCTAACGAATCCCCCGCTCCCTTTTCCACCAAAATCCCGATTTTCGTTAGCTTCAGCTCGGGAAATTTCTGCTGCCATTCGTCCTCTAGTCCATGGACCTCGGGCAATGTGAACAACAATTCAAAATCCTCCCCATCTTGCAGAGCTTGTTTCACATCGCAATTTTCGCTTAAAGGAATCGCCGCTTGATCTAACTGAAATCCGCAAGATGACGCTATGGCCAGTCTTGGCAAATCCCGCGCGACTCCATCGGAAAGATCCATCATCGCTGTCGGTTTGAAATGCTCCACCAACCATCGTGCCTGCTCGAGCCTAGGTGTGAAATCGAGATGTTTACCCGCCAGCGATCCACCCAGTTCACCGGTCACCCAGATTGCATCGCCGACGTTTCCTCCCGATCTCATTACCACACTCCCCCGCTCCACCCGACCTGTTGCAGCTAGGGAAATGACTGCTGCTGAACCACTCGGAACCCTACACGTCTCGCCACCCACTAACACCGCTCCATAACGTTCGAAACACGTTCCCATGCCCCGATAGAAATTTTCTACCCATTCCAAACTTATCGATCCCGGAAGTGCAAGCGTGACTAAAAACCTTTCGGGAAAACCACCCATCGCCGCGAAATCAGAAACCACCCGCGCCACCGCCTTCCAGCCGACCTTCAGTGAATCCGATTCTCTAATGAAATGCACCCCTTCCACTAAAGCATCGGTTTTCAATAAAACTAAATCCTCACCTCCATCATCCACTACCGCACAATCATCGCCCGGTCCTTCATCTTTAATTCCCGTTGGCACGAGCTCCACCAACCTGGCGATCAGCTCATCCTCTCCGATTCCTTCCAGTGTTTTCATTTCAGCGCGTGCTCAGGAATAAAATCAAACCGCACCAACATCTGTATCGTGACGGTTGCAGCATTGAAGAGAAAATGTGCAGAGATAGGTGCCCAAATCGATCCTGTAATTTCATACAAAAGCACCAGCGCTAATCCGAATATAAACAACGGAAGTAAAGCGGACATACTCCCATGTGCCGCTGAAAAAATCAGCGCAGAAACCACGGAAGCGATCCATACGCCATTAAATTTCTTTAGCACCGGATAAAGATATCCTCGGAATACCACTTCCTCACATAACGGAGCTACAAAAACGGCTGTGATCGACATCAAAACTAAAACGCTGATATCTTTTGTTTCATTAATTAACTCTACCGTATCCTGAACCTGTTTAACGTCCAAGCTCTCCATTAGTGTGTCATAGCCAATCGCATACAACCCAGCGAAAATCGCCCACATCGCTAACACCGTTACCGGCGCGATCAACACAACCCAAGGCCAATCTTTCCACTTCAAGCCCAACCATCGAATCGGGCTGACACGCCCCAATACGATCGCAATCACCAAGCCTGCCAAGAAAAACTGCAGTCCAATATTAAAGATCAAATCCGCTGCCGTAATTTGATAATCTTTAATTTTCTCAGCTTCCAATTCATTCAGAACCAGTATGAGAAAGAAAAATGCTGTGATCACCGCTGCACCTATCAGATCAATCTTCCGGTACCACCATTCTGGAACTTTCCCAACAGGCAGTGCTGGTGGCAGTCCCGTGTTATTTGCACGCAGCATCACCTTCACAGCTGCGACCAACAGAAACAAGAAAACCGCCAAGCCATATGTGACATAAATGCTAATCGCTGTAACCTTATCCATCGTTGGCGATGAATCTGCCCCCGACTCAGCCCGAGCGCCACCGCTAAATTTCCCCTTCATACAAAATATTCCTTTGCTGATCCCCCAAGCTAAGCTATCGGAAGTCATGGCATTTTTCCTCAAGCAGCTCATTGCTTTCTGCGTTCTCGCAGGAATGGTGTCCGCTGTGATGCACAAAAATACCCACTCGAATCATGAAAATTGCGCTCAAACCCATGAGCGCCATGATCATCACGACCACGATCATCATTCAAATCCCGATGATTGTGAAGAACATGACAGCACCCCGCACCACCATCATTGCTGCCAGTTTCCCGTTGCGGATCGGCCTACGCTCGACCGCCACGCGCTTGCCTCTTTCCATGGAAGTTTACTAGAAATTTCCACCGAACATTCGCTCATCCCTGATGAGCCGTTCTTCTCCATGGATAAGCCACCATTGATCTGAAGTCACACCGAGGCACCCCTGTGCCCGCGACTTTGTAGCACAGAACCTTTCTGTGTCTCGCCCCTCCGCATCATACCCATGCGCACCTGTGCGGAGACTCATCCTTCATTTCAATCCTGCTTAATTAATCATGAAATTCAATCTCACTGCGCTCATCTACCTGATCGCCGCGCACGCCCTCGTTGCCGCACCTTCCGAAATCCTCTCCTTCGAGAGCATCCCCTCGCGCGTCCACAACCAAAATCCCGAACTCGCTGCCGCCCGCTTCCGCATCGATGAAGCCGTCGGCCTCGCCAAACAATCCGGCCGACGCTCCAACCCAACCCTCGACACCGCCCTCTCCCACAACACCCGCTCCGCCGAAGGCAGCGCCGAAATCGGTCTCACCCAAAAATTTCCGCTGACGAACAGACTCAAAATCGAAAAGGAAATCAGCGCCACCGAAATCCAAGCAGCCGAAGCCGAAGTCAAAAATGTCGAGAGGCTTTTGATCGCAGAGGCTCGCATGGAGTTTGTTAAAATCCTCGCGATTCGAGATCGAAAAGCCCTCCTCGAACAACAACAGAAAATAGCCACCCAGTTGACTGACTTCATTTTAGAGAAAACTAAACAAGGCGAAAGCTCACCGCTCGATGCCGCCCAAGCAAAACTTGCCGCGCTAAAGCTAACCAGCCAAGAGCGTCAACTCAGCACAGAGGAAACCACAGCACTTGGAAAACTTCGACCGCTGTTAGGGATCGCACCACAAACCGCAGTCACTCTTTCAGGAAATCCGTCCGCCATTTCCGTTCCGAACAACACCGCTATCCAACGACCCGATCTAACTGCCGCAAAACTCCAACTCCGCGCCGCGGTAACCGGCATCGCACTCGAACAAGCCAACCGCAGAGAAGACGTCGCACTCTCGGTCTTCGCCTCAGGCGAGCGTAGCGAAGACGCACCAAACGGATTGGATAACGAAAGCATCATCGGCTTCAAAGTTTCCATCCCCCTGCCATTCTGGAACAACAACCAAGGTAAGATCGATGCCGCGAATGCCCGCCACAACCGCAGGGATCAGGAAGTCAAAGCGCTCGCCAATCACATCAACCACGAAACCCACACTTCTCTAACAGAAATACGGCAGTGGGCGGCTCTCATTTCCGAGCTCAATGACAAACTCCTCCCTCTCGCCAAAGAACAAACTGACCTCCTCGAAAAGGCCTACCGCGAAGGCCAGTCCGACCTGCAAACCGTCCTCACTTCCCGCGAACAAACCCTCGAACTCCTCGCCACCCAAATTGACGCCACCCGGGAATTCCACCTCGCCAACATCCGCCACCGAGCCAGCCGTGGCGGCCTGTAGCCGCCAAGCCAAAACATCAATATTTTCTAACATTATGAAATTTTTATCATCCATTTTCTACTCATGCTTCGTAGTAGTTGCGATCGCCCAAGCCCCGCGCAACGAAACCACCGTACCGCTCGATGCCGCCAGAGTCCAAAACCTAGGCATCGAAACCGTCGCAGCCGAGGAAACAACCTTCGAGAGCACCATTCCCGTGCTAGGCGAAATCGAGCACACTTGCGAAAGTCATTCCATCCTCTCCAGCCGTATCGCTGGGAAAATCATCGAAGCCGTCGTTCACAAAGGAGATTTCGTTAAAAAAGGCGACGTCATGTTGCGCATCGAAAGCCGCCAACCTGGAGATCCGCCACCGGTCATCGAGTTGAAATCCCCAGCGGATGGACTCGTCATCCGTTCGGACGGCCATCTCGGCGCTCCCGTAGAACCAGATAAAGAACTGATGGAAATTCTCGATCTAACAAATGTGTGGGCTGTTGCGCGCGTCCCGCAGCACCAAGCAGCTCTTTTAAAAGAAGGCCTTACCGCACGAATTCGTATCCCTGCTCTTGGAACTGAAGAAACCGTATCAACGTTTCTCCGACTCAATACCGATGAGGAAACTAGCTCTTCCACGGTAAATGCGATATTCGAATTACCCAATCCCGACACAAAACTCCGCCCCGGGATGAGAGTTGAGCTTTCTCTCATCGCATCCAAACGCGAAAACGTGCTCAGCGTCCCGCGCGCTGCATTGCAAGGCGATCGCTCAAATCGCATCGTTTTCATCAAAGACTATGAACTAAAAAATACCTTCGTCCGCGTTCCCGTTGTTGTCGGCGAAATCAGCAACGACCGAGTCGAAATCATCTCAGGCCTATTCCCCGGAGACGAAGTGGTCGTCAACGGCTCATACGCATTATCATTCGCGGGAAAAGGCAGTGTCTCCCTCAAAGAAGCGCTCGATGCCGCTCACGGTCACCCGCACAACGAAGACGGCACCGAAATGACCGCCGAAGAAATCGCCGCATCCGGCGGAGAGCACGGCCATGACCACGAACACGGCGGTATTAGCCCATTGGTCATTTTTCTAACCATCACCTGCGGAGTGCTTCTCATGCTGCTGATCATCGCAAGCCTCAACTTACGCGCCAGATCCAAAGCCTAAACGATCATGCTTAACCAACTCATCCGCTTTTCTCTCAGAAACCGCACGCTGGTCATCGCCGCCTCGCTGTTGATTCTGTTGCTCGGACTGCGCACCGCGACGGAACTTCCCGTCGAAGTCCTGCCAGACATGACCAAACCCACGGTCACCATCCTGACCGAAGCCCCTGGCCTCGCTCCCGAAGAAGTCGAAACCCTCGTCACTCGCCCGCTCGAAAATACCCTACTAGGCGTTGGCGGTCTAGACCGACTCCGCTCAAATTCCGACGTCGGCCTCTCACTAGTCTTCGTCGAATTCGCATGGGGCACCGATATCTACAAAGCCCGCCAACAAGTCCAAGAACGCCTCCAAGCCGCGAAGCTACCGGACAACACCCGCTCCGGCATGACTCCAGTCTCCTCGTTGATGGGAGAAATTCTCCTCGTTGGCCTGCGCTCAACGGACGGTGCTATCGCCCCGATGGATCTGCGTACCTTCGCTGAGTTAAACATCGCCCGCCGCTTGCAAAGCATTCCCGGCGTCGCCGAAGTCCTCGCCATCGGTGGTGGCGTGAAACAAATTCACGTCGAGCCAGATCCGATGAAAATGCAGGCCGAAGGCGTTTCGTTAGATGAACTCGAAACCGCCGTTTCCCTCTCCGCAGGAAACGCCACCAGCGGCTACCTTCAATCCGGCCCGCGCGAAATCATGGTGCGAAACCTAGCGATGACCGCCGATCCAACTGACATCGCCGCATCGGTCATGAAACGCGTCGGTGACCGCATCATCACCATCGGCGATGTCGCCGCCGTAAAGTTCGGAGTCGCCACCATGCGCGGCGATGCAGCCATCGCGCTCAAAGATAAAGGCGATAAACAGGAAACTTCCGGCGTCGTCCTCAGCATCGATAAATCCCCAGGCTTCGATACTTTGAAGCTCTCTGCCGAAATCGAAAAAGCCCTCGCCGAACTCCGCCCCAGCCTGCCCGCTGGAGTCGAAGCTGAGATCCTTTTCCGCCAAGGCGATTTCATCGAAAACGCGGTCGGCAATCTCAAAGAAGCCATCCGTGACGGCGCGATCATGGTCACCATCGTGCTGCTGCTTTTCCTACTGAACCTCCGCACCACATTCATCACTCTAACAGCTATACCACTTTCCTTCGCGATCACGCTGCTCACTTTCAAATGGTTCGGCATCAGCGTCAACAGCATGACTCTTGGCGGCATCGCTGTCGCCATCGGTATGGTGGTGGATGACGCCATCGTCGATGTTGAAAACGTGTTTCGACGACTTCGCGAAAATGCTTCGCTCGAGCTACCCAAACCCAAAATCGAAGTCATCGCCTCCGCCTCCAGCGAAGTCCGCTCAAGCATCCTCTACGCCACAATCTTGATCATCCTGGTTTTCGTCCCGCTGTTAGGCCTCGCCGGCCTCGAGGGTCGGCTTTTCCAACCCATCGCCATCGCGACCATCGTCAGCATGATCGCCTCTTTCGTGGTCTCTCTTACCGTCATTCCTGTCCTCTGCTCATTCCTCCTGAAACCTAAAGAAGGCAAAGAACACCGCGACGGATTTCTTGTTAGAGCGCTTAAGAGTTGCACCAAAGCCACTTTCCTCCGCGCCGCGTTCGGAGCACCTTACGTCGTCATCGCGGTTGTCGTTCTACTAGTCATCGCCGCAGGCATGCTTTACCCGGGCATGGGCAAGGAATTCCTCCCGACATTCAACGAAGGCAGCGCTACCATATCTTTCGCCAGCGCTCCCGGAACTTCACTCAAACAATCCAACGAGGTCGGAAAAAAAGCCGTCGAACTTTTACTCGAAATCCCTGAAGTGAAATCCGTTGGCCGTCGCGCCGGACGTGCCGAACGCGACGACCACGTTATGCCTGTTTCAGTCAACGAATTCGACGTCGAGTTCAATGAAAGCTCACGCAGTCGTGAGGATGTTTTTGCTGAGATCCGTGAAAAACTCAAAGGCATCCCCGGCACCTTCGTCAACGTCGGCCAACCCATTGGCCATCGCCTCAGCCACATGCTGAGCGGTGTTTCCGCAAAGATCGCTGTGAAAATCCATGGCCCGGATCTGGAAACCCTTCGCCGCCTCGGCGCGCAGGTCAAAGAAGCAGGCCAAACCATCCCCGGCCTCACCGATATCAACCTCGAAGCCCAGGTGCCCATCCCTCAGATCCGCATCGAAGTGAACCGCCCTAGCGCCAAACGCGAAGGACTCACCCCGGGCGAGGTCAACGACCAGATTTCAAGACTGCTAGGCGGCTCCATGCTCGGCCAACTCCGCGAAGGCGAAGCCACAGTCGACCTCGTCATGCGACTCCCGGAATCCTGGCGCACGTGGCCAGAAAAAATCGGCGACCTACTCATCGAGACACCCGATAGTCGCAACGTCCCGCTCTCCCTCGTCGCCGATGTTCACGAGGTCAACGGGCCGAACGTCATCAACCGTGAAAACGGCCAACGTCGCATCGTCATCGGAGCAAACACCAGCGAACGGGATCTCGAATCCTTGGTCTTGAACTGGCAGCGCGCCGTTGCCAAAGAAGCCAAACTTCCCACTGGTTACACTCTGCGTTTCGAAGGCGAATACCTCGCCCGTCAACAAGCATCCAAACGCATCCTCATCCTGTTTGGAATCGTCACTGTGGTCATCGTTGTCCTTCTAACAGGATATTTCCGAAGCGTTTCCCTATCCCTGCAAGTCATGCTCAACCTCCCGCTCGCGCTCGCCGGCGCGCTC
>CAMCYT010000121.1 GCA_945885485.1 Prosthecobacter debontii | reverse complement strand
TTTAGGAAATTTCAAAGCCAGTCGGAGTTATACCCGGCTGGCTTTTTTGTTTTGGAATCGTGAGTTCAATATCCATTTGGACGAGTTTACCACAATGGGAGCGTAGCCCCGGCAGGCCGGGGGTAAACGGACATGGACGAACACACCGTAATATTGAGTCAAAGGGTAGGAGGAAGATGGAGGATACGGAGAGGTTTTTGGTAGTGCGGTATCCAAAGGGACAGGCCCGAATGGCACGTGATTAAAGCCGATTTCGTTGATTGGACTTAGGGGAGCGCGGGCATCTTGCCCGCTTCACGGAGATAGGATGCCCCACACGAAAGCGACCAAGCAAGCGGGCGGGACGCCCGCGCTCCCTTCTACGCCGCGCAGAGCGTGGGGTATTTGAATAATCATTCAATCAGTCAAATTCTATCCATTTCATGCGGCTCCCTGCGGCCCCGACATATCGGGGTGTATGAGGGGAGCCCTACCTAATTCAATGACTCGGATGCGCTTCGAAAGAGATCGGGCTATTTGTGAATGATAATTCCCTCGTGGAAAGTTTGGTTACTTCGATTTCCATGGATGAAAAATGGACGCCTGCCGACATCGTTGCCACAGATGTGTCTGCGGCATCTTGTCCGGTTCCGATGAGGATGAATCCAGCTTGGGGAGCTAAACGGGTTGCATCGTAATACCACCAGCGGCCTTCAAGCCATACTTCGAAAAACGCATGGAAGTCAGGCGTGGATAAATTGTGCACATACGCACTTCCGTAGCGGGCGGGGATTCCCATGGCACGTGCGAAGGCTATCCCCAAGTGGGCAAACTCTCTGCATACTCCGGCGCGGGAGATCAAACAATCCACCGCACTCTTGAACTCGTAGGTCGCGTAGGGGTCATACTGGATGTGTTTGTAAATCCAGTTACAGATCGCCGCGACCATGGTGTGGCCGTAACTAATCCCGCCGAATTCCATTTTAGCGAAGCGGACCAGCTTATCGGACTCACAATACCGACTCGGATACAAGTAGCGCGCAACGCTTGGGGGTAGATCCACAAGATCGGTTTCTCCGAGTTGCCAGCATCCATGGAATCCGGGGTCTATACGGGCCACCTCTGCCTGATATTGGATTTCAAGGACTCCGGTGGAAACGTTGATTGCATGAGAACGGATGGCTCCGTGAGGGGAGATCATTTCCCGAAAGGCTCTATCGGTATTGCTGGTTAACTGCTCATGGATCACCTCCTGCATTCCGGATGTATCGACCGCGATATTCAATAAAAGCCATCCGTCTACTCGGACGTTGTAGCGCAGGTTGGCGTTGATTGAGAATCGGTGTGGATCGTCCATGATGTTAAATACAAAGTCCGCAGGGACGGTCAGGTTGAAACCCCCCAGCTAGCTGAGAACAAATTCTATCCTATTCTGTTGAAATGCGACACCTATTCTCAGATAGGGGCATAACATCCGAATCTGGGTGAAATTGATGGAAGGAATGATCGGTGATCAATCAGTCATCACGCACCCACCATCTTCATCCATGCGGCTAGATTATAGTAATTCGTGATGCGGCTGATTTTGCCATTGGTGACTTCAAAAAATGCGCCGATGCGGAGGTGATACGTTTGGCCAGTGGCTTCAGGAAGACCTTCGTCAGTGTTCACATATTTTCCGCGGATGAAAAACTCGGCTGCGGCTCGGTTCGGAGTGTCGCTGGTGAAGACGACGAGGTTTTCGACTTGTTCCTGGTAGCAGCGATCCATTCTTTCGAGGAATGTGCAGAAAGTGTCACGACCGACTTCTGCACTGCCTTCGTTGATCTCGTGGACGACATCATCGGATAAAAGTTCAAGAAGTGCTTCGCGGTTACCGGAGTTGAAGGTGTCGTAGTAGTGTTGGATGAGATATTTCATGATTTCTTCTGTAGATTAAAGGCTATTTGCAAAAGCGGAGGCAGCCATGCGTTTTGAACCTTCGGGTTGGACTTCAGAAAGAACAAGGGAGTGATTTCCGCAGCCGATGAGGAGCTCTCCAGATAAGGACAGCAATTCACCGGCTTGCAGTGAGTGATCGCTAATGGAAGTAGGCGGGAAAATTTTGAGGCGTTTGGTTTTCCCTTTGAAAGCAAATTCGGTAAATGTGCCGGGCCATGGATCGTAGGCTCGGATGACGCGTTCTAACACTTCTGCGGACTGTGTGAAATCGAGCCTGCCGTGCTCGCGCAGAAGTTTTGGGGCGTAAGTGACCTCGGCGGGATTCTGTGGGATGCCGGCTTTTGAATTTTCGGATAGAATTTTCAATGCCTCGGAAAGTGCGATGGGTCCGAGATCAGCGAGACGGTCATGAAGTTCACCACCGGTTTCGTTTGGGCTAATGGGTATAACTTTTTTGCAGATGATATTTCCAGCATCGAGTTCGCGGATCACGTGCATGATGGTGATCCCGGTTTCGGCTTCACTATCACGAATGGCGGACTGGATGCATGAAGCACCCCGGTATTTGGGGAGGATTGAAGCGTGGAGGTTGATGATGGCTTGTTTAGGAGCTTTGCGGACGGCTTTCCCGATGATCTGACCATACGCCATTACGACAGCAATGTCTGGGTGGAGCGCTTCAAGGTCGGCTGCAATTTCGGAAATTTTTTCCGGCTGCCAAGCGGGGATGCCGTGAGCGAGTGCGACGGTTTTGATTTCCGGTGGAACGGCACTGCTTTGGCTGCGGCCTACCGGTTTATCTGGCTGCGTGATCAGGACACAAGGCTTCGGGCCATGCTTGATGAGGTGGTGAAAAGTCGGGAGTGCGATGTCTCCGGTGGCGATGAAGGCGAGGGTCATGGTTCTTTAAGATTTTCACCGCAGAGACGCAGAGGTTACAGAGGGGCGCAGAGAAGAGGTTGTTTGAAATTTGAGATTTGGAAATTGAGATTTCAGGACTCTAGCAGCGAGGCAGCCATAGCCCGCGCTTGCTCTCCACCGCCGCCTAACATGCGGACGAGTTCGGTAATGCGTTTTTCGCCTTCGACGGGATAGATTTTTGAGCGGGTGCGACCGGCAATGACTTCTTTTTCGACGACGAAGTGTGCGGCTGCGGTGGCGGCCACTTGTGGGAAGTGGGTGATGGCGATGACTTGGTGAAGTTTTCCTAGCATGGCCATTTTTTTGCCAACCGCGCGTGCGATTTCGCCGCCGACGTTCGCATCAATTTCATCGAAGACCATGAGTGGGGTGGCGTCTTGTTCGGCGAGGGAGGATTTGACGGCCAGCATGACACGTGAAATCTCTCCCGAAGAGGCGATCTGGCGTAAGGGGAGCAGTGGCTCGCCGGGATTGGGCCCGAAGAGAAAGTTGCATGACTCCAAGCCGTGCAGTGATGGATCTTTGAGCGTGGAAAGTTCGACCTCGAATGAGGATTGTTTGAAACCCAGTTCTTTGAGCTGCGAGGCGATGTCCTGCGCGAGTTTCGGTGCGGATTTTTTCCGGGCGGCACTGAGTTTTTTCGCGATGGCTTCGAGCTCTTTACGGGATTCCACCAGTGCGAGCGTGAGAGCTTCGATTTTTTCCGAGCGGTTGTCGATGTTGTCTAATCGATTCGCGAGGATTTCTTGGCGGGCTAGCACGTCGTCGATGGTTGGTCCGTATTTGCGCTTCAGGGACTCGACGAGATTGACACGTTCTTCGATGGAGGCGGCTTCAGTAGGATCGATATCGAGTTCCTCGGCGTAATCGGTTAGAGTGGCTTCGAGGTCTTGGAGCTCGATGGATGCGGTTTCTAGGGAGGAAACTTTATCAGTGATGGATGGATCAAATTTTTCGAGGTCGCGGATCAGGCGTTGGATATCGGAGATGCGGGAGAGGATACCGTCTTCGGCGGATAATGCGGTGACGGCTTGTGCGGCGAGTTCCACTAAGCGAGTGGAATTAGATGAGCGGTGATATCTTTCCTGAAGTTCATCGCCGTCTACCGGTGCGAGTTTGGCGGATTGGATTTCTTCGAGCTGATAGCGGAGGAGTTCTAGCTCTTGTTCGGAAGCGTTCTCGGCGTTTTGGATTTCCTCAAGTTCTTGGGATTTTTCCCGCCAACTGCGGTAAGCCGCTCGGTATTCAGAGAGGATGGAATCAGTGGCGGAGAAGGCATCGAGCATCGCGAGCTGGCGCTCTTGGGAGAGGAGCGACTGGTGGTCGTGCGGGCCATGGAGATCGACGAGACGTTCGCCGATTCTTTTCAAAAGATTCAGGGTGACAGGGGAGTCGTTGACGAATTGACGGTTTGCAGTGGTGCCTATGGAGCGGCGGATGATGATCTGGGTATCGTCGCAGGCAGGGAGTCCGCCTTCCTCGAGGATGGCATTGATTTCTGAAGTTTCGGAGAGATCGAATACGGCTTCGATGGTGCAGGTATCCTCGCCGGTGCGGATGAGGTTCTTATCGGCGCGCTCGCCAAGGATCATTTTAAGAGCTCCGACGATGACGGATTTACCAGCGCCGGTTTCACCGGTGACCGAGATCAGGCCGGAGCCAAGTTCCCATACGAGTTCGTCAACGAGTGCAAGATTACGGATTTTGAGAAGGGTGAGCATGCGGTTTGCATGGGGAGTATGGAGGGACGCATGCGATCAGAGCAAATCTAAATGATAGGTCGTTTAGGACTTATAAAACCTATTGTGGCTTGGCGGCATCCTTTTTTCCTCCGACGGCAAAGCGATAACGATTGACCGCATCGACCATTCCGACGGCGAGGGCGTTTTGGTAAGATTCGTGAGCGATCAAGCGCGCTTCGTAAGGGTGACTCATGAAGCCGCCTTCGAAAAGTACTGCGGGGTGCTTGACTCCGGAAAGCACGCTGAAGCGGGCGCGCTTAATACCACGATCGAAAGTGTTTTCACCGAGACGCTGGAGGACAGAACTGTGGATGGCAGTTGCTAGGGCGATGTTGGCGGAATCATTTTCGTTACCATTTCGCGTTTGCGCATCGCTGGCTTTCAGATCGCTTCCGTAATGGGACACACCCGGAGGTGAAAGTGTGAAGGTTTCGATGCCACGAGCCGCTTTTCCGCCAGAATTGAAATGGAGACTGATGAAAATGGCTTCTTCTGCTACTTTGTTAGCGATGTTGACTCGTTCTTGAAGGGTGTAGAAGACATCCGTTTCACGAACCATAACCACTTTGAAGCCTTTTGCTTCCAGTAAGGTTTTGAGCTTTTTTGCCAGAGTTAGATTGTATTTCGATTCTGTTCCAATCGGGTTGCTTGCGCCGGAATCTTTTCCTCCGTGGCCAGCATCGAGGATGACGGTGCGGAAGTTGCTGGCGTTTTTAATGTAACTTGGGCGCAGGACGGGATCGATGAGTTTGGCGAGATCAATCCGGGAAACATAAACTCCGTTTCCAGAAGCGATGACGGGATCGGAGAAAACGAATTTGACGTTGTTCATCAGGCATTCGTTGCCGCCTACGGTAAGCTTCATCTCGACTTTTGAGTTTTCCAAGGCGACCGAATTGCCGGTGCGGGTCAGGCGGGTGAAATTATAGAAACGCTGAATGTCTTGGACGGAGAGGTAGTCTTTACCTTCTAGCTTGACCACGTTCCAACCGTTGTTTTTTGGGTCTTTTGAAAACACTTTGGAGCCGCAGACAAAAAAAAGTGAGAGACACAGAAGGACTCTCATTGCTTGATTTCGATGGGTTGTTTTCATTTTCACGTGCACGAAGTAATCGCGCTAGATTGGGGAAGCTAAACTTTTTCTCTGGCGGTGACAATGGGATTTTCCGGGTGGGGAGCAAAGGCTAGCCGTCGGAAAGTGAAAAAAATTGAACCACAAAGGACGCGGATAAACGCGGATGGAGAGATGGGTAAGGATTTATCCTCAATCGAGGAAGGGACTGCAGCTAGACTGGTTGAACTTTTTTCAAAGATTCACTTGCAAAGCTGCGGCCTGCATCCTATTTCCTGCGTTCCACCCAAACGGGAAAGCTCGGATGGCGGAATTGGTAGACGCGCTAGACTAAGGATCTAGTAGGGAAACCTGTGGAGGTTCGAGTCCTCTTTCGAGCACTTTCCCTTAATAATCAAGGGGATATGGTGGGTGAAACCACCTCGGTTGACATGCCCATAAGTAGCATGATCGAGGCTGGCGACAAAATGGCGACAAATCGGGGGGACTCCCCCCCAAAGGTGCGGAGCAAAAAAGCCGGTCCCTATTTCAAGGTCAAAGCGGGCTCCGCTGTGGTGCCGATCTATCGCACGGATTCCCGGGGCCGGGTTCGCTTCACCCTGAGTTTTTACAGGAACGGTCGCCGGATGCGGAAAATGTTCACTGACTTGGAGGACGCCAAAAAGGAGGCGTTGTTCGTGGCGCAGCGAATTCAATCCGGCATGCAGCACGTGACCGACCTCAAGCCGCACGAGCGCGACACGTTTAAGGCGGCGGAGGCGTTGCTGGAAAAACTCGGAATCCCGCTCTATGCCGCCGTGGAGGATTACGTGAGAGCCCGCACCCTAGCTGGGAGTGAGTCGCTTTCCGTGATGGCCATGGAATACAGCAAGATGTTCGGCAAGATCGTGCGCCGCGCGACCGTGCCGGAAGTGGTGACCGAACTGCTCAAGATCAAGGAACAGGACGGAGCGAGTGTCGCCTATCTCGGCCAGCTCCGCACCACGCTCAATCGTTTCGCAACCAAGTTTTCCGGACCTATCCTCGAAGTGACCGGCCCCGAGGTGGACGCATGGCTGCGGTCCTTGGACATTGCGGCAGTCACGCGCAATTCGATGCTTCGGTGCATCAAGGTGCTCTTCTCCTTCGCCAAGGCCCAGAACTACCTACCGGACGAGAAGAACACGGCCGTCGAGCAGATGCAGCAGGTGCGCGTGAAATCCGAGGACACGACGCTATTCACCCCCGAGGAAATGGCGAAGCTGCTGCACAATGCCCCGCCCGATCTGGTGCCCATCCTCGCCATCGGGGCGTTCGCCGGAATCCGCATGGCCGAGCTCGAACGACTCGATTGGAAAGCGGTGGATCTGGAGCGGAAGTTCATCGAGATTCGTGCCGGCCAAGCAAAGACCGCCTCCCGCCGCGTGATCCCCATCAGCGACAACCTCGCCGCCTGGCTGACGCCTCTGGAGCGGAAAGGGAAGATCGTCCGCACCAAGGAACTGCAAACCCACGTGCCCGCCCTGGCCCGCGCCCTCAAGATGGAATGGCCACGCAACGTGCTTCGGGATTCATTCATCAGTTACCGGATCGCCATCGTCCAGAGTGCCGATCAAGTGGCGCTTGAGGCAGGAAACTCGGCCTCCATCATCTTCAAGCACTACCGCGAGCTGACCACGCCCGAGGTTGCGGAGAAGTGGTTCAGCATCCTGCCCAAGCAAGGTCAGTGGGAAAATACCCTCAGCTACGACCGCAAGAAGCGACGCGTGATCCTCAACGGAGTGGAATGCCAGTGATCGCCCGTCCCATCCGCGCGCCAACAAGCCTAACCAACGCGGAATGGTCATGAGAGGGCAGG
>CAMCYT010000120.1 GCA_945885485.1 Prosthecobacter debontii | reverse complement strand
GTCCGAGATTTTCTTTGAAATAATGATTCAAACCAAATCCGAACAGCCCGCCGTAAAGCACGATGACGTGGAATATATAGATGGCGAAAGTCTCTTGGCCGATTCGCAACATCCATGGCACGCCGATGCCGTAGCGGATTTCGATCATCCGCAAGATTCCGAGAAACAAAATGACTTGGAACGCTCTATCTGTGAACCACGCGATACCTTCTGAAGTATATTCCGGCATGGGAATCAAAACAACACAGAGCCAAATCAATTTGATCCCTGCCGCGAGGATGAAAAACCAAGCGCATGAACGGAGAGTTGCGGGTTCGTCATTTCGTGAGCGTACGTAAGCGCCCATCGCGCCACCGAGTAGTGTGTAAGCCAACCACGGAGCAATCGGAAAAACGGATCGCGGACCGTTCAGCGCATTTTGAAAAATCTGCGGCCAACCCGCTGGAACCCATGTTCCCTCTGGCAGGCTTTTCAACCATACATAGCCGGACAAACAGATCATCGTGGCAATGGCATAAAAAGTAACTAATGAGCCCTTACCTATTGTCCGATGGAGCGCGGCGATCAAAATCAAAGCAATCAGCCCGACCCCGATACATTGCAAAACGTGAAACGCGAACTCCCAATCTCCGAACTCGCCACCTAAATAATACGAAAAACTCCGCAAACTCATTTGCAGCACGTAACCCCAAAACAGTAATTCCGCAGCCCTTCGTAAACCTTTGCGCACCCGCAACTGCTTGAAAAACGATGTTCCCTTTTCGCCTGAAAGCAGGAACACGAAAATCATTCCCGCGACGGTGAAAAATAACGGAGCTGTGAATCCACGGATCGTATTCCAGATGACATAGATGAAATTTGATGGATCGCGGGCTTCCTGAGTTAATGTCAGTCCGACAAAATGCCCCTCCAGCATCAACATGATCGCAATCGACCGCGCCAGATCGATGAATTTAAGCCTTTGTTTAGGCATGGCGGGAGCATCTGCGTTCATTGCCAAAAAGGAATGCCCGCCAATCGGGGTGCTGACCAGATCATTTTACTCGGAAATGTGCCAGCATCGCTTGCCACAGACTCCGTCCCCAGCGTAAAATTGCCGACCGCGAAAATCATGTCTGATCCTACTCCCGCATCATCCTCCCAAGCCCATCTCGAACTCATTGCTCGCGAGACCGGCATCAAGCTTTCTTCTGTTGTCACGACTGCCAAGTTACTTACTGAGGGCGCGACGATTCCTTTCCTTTCCCGTTATCGCAAAGAAGCCACCGGCTCTCTCGATGAAGTGCAAATCCAAGCGATCCGCGATCGCATGCTTCAGCTCGCCGAGCTCGATTCCCGCCGCGCGACGATTCTGAAATCTCTCGAAGAACGCAGCCTCCTCACCGATGAGCTGAAGAAAAAAATCTACGCCGCGCTGACGATTACCGCGCTCGAAGACGTGTTCGCGCCATTCCGCCCCAAACGCCAGACCCGCGCTACCAAAGCGATCGAACGCGGCCTGACTCCGCTCGCCGATTTTTTGTTAGAAAATCAAAACGCTGATCCCGCCGCGGAAGCCGCGAAATTTATCGATGCTGAAAAAGAAGTCGCCACTGGTGATGAGGCATTGGCCGGTGCACGCGACATCATTGCGGAGCGCGTTTCCGACGACGCCTCGCTGCGCGGCCCAGTCCGCAAAATCTACGAAGCCGAGGCCACGGTTTCATCCAAAATCATGTATGGAAAAGAAACCGAAGAAGGTGCGGAAAAATACCGCGACTACTTCGAGTGGTCCGAGCCTTTCAAAACCATTCCCTCCCACCGCACGCTTGCGATACGTCGTGGTGAAAAAGAAGCGTTTCTGTTTATGCGTATCGATGTGCCTTTGGAACGAGTTACTACGATTGCCGTAGGTGAATGGGTCAAAGGAAAAGGGGCATCCGCAGAACAAGTCCGCCTCGCCGTCGAAGATGGTTGCAAGCGCTTGCTGATGCCTTCGATGGAAACGGAAATGCGTTTGCTTGGAAAAAAACGCGCCGATGAAACTGCGATCCAAGTCTTTGCCGACAACCTACGCGAACTCATGCTGGCCTCGCCGCTCGGCCGTCGCCGCACGGTCGCGATCGATCCCGGCTTCCGCACGGGTTGCAAAACCGTGGTGCTTGATGCGCAGGGAAAACTTCTCCACCAAACGGTGCTTTACTGCACCGCCGGATCTAACAGCCAATTGTATGAAGCTGCCGTGGAACTCACAGCCCTGATCAAGAAACATGACATCCAGGCCATCGCCATCGGCAACGGCACAGCCTCCCGCGAAACCGAGGCGTTTGTCAAAAAACTCAAACTTCCTTCAACGATTCCCGTCATCATGGTCAACGAAAGTGGTGCATCAATCTACTCCGCATCCGATGCCGCACGCGAAGAATTTCCCAACGAAGACGTCACCGTGCGTGGTGCGGTTTCGATCGGGCGTCGCTTGATGGATCCGCTGGCGGAGTTGGTGAAAATCGATCCGAAAGCCATCGGGGTCGGTCAATACCAACACGATGTCGATCAGCGTGCGTTGAAAAATTCCCTCGATGATACGGTCGTGAGTTGTGTGAACGGCGTTGGCGTCGAGTTGAACACCGCCTCGAAACATCTACTCGCTTACATTTCAGGACTGAACAACACGCTGGCCGAAAACATCATTTCCTATCGCACCGAAAAAGGCGGATTCAGTTCACGCGCGGAGTTGAAAGAAGTGCCGCGCCTTGGGGATAAAGCTTTTGAACAAGCCGCCGGATTCCTACGTATCCGCGATGCCAAACATCCGCTCGATGCCTCCGCGGTCCATCCGGAGCGATATGCCTTGGTCGAAAAAATGGCCAAAGACATCGCCTGCGGCGTCGCCGATCTGATGCGCGATGAATCGCTGCGTAAAAAGATCAATCTGCAGAATTATTTATCGGATGAGGTCGGTTTGCCCACGCTCCAGGACATCCTCGCCGAACTTTCCAAACCCGGCCGTGATCCGCGCAAAGCGTTCGAGGTTTTCAACTTCGCCGAGGGCGTCGAAAAACCTGCCGATCTAACAGTCGGGATGAAACTTCCCGGAATCGTCACCAACGTCACCGCGTTCGGAGCCTTCGTCGATATCGGTGTCCATCAAGATGGCTTGGTTCATGTCAGCCAGCTTTCCGATCAATTCGTCCGCGATGCGAGTGAGGTCGTCAAAGTCGGCCAGAAAGTTCAAATCACCGTGATGGAAGTGGACCTGAAAAGAAGCCGCATCGCCCTCTCGATGAAATCGAACCCGGATTTCGAACCCCGTCAACGCAGCAACTCCCCCGGAGGTAATGACCGCCAAGCCCCACGCCGCGACAACCGCCCCTCATCACCCGCACCTTCAGGAAACGACTGGTTCAGCCAAGCAATGAATAAGGCGAAGAAGTAGGTAGGTGTTTAATAAAAAATACACAAAAAAGCGAATCCATACTTGATGTGGTCACCTTTTAGTGTATTTGTAATCGAGTGATCAAAAGCTTTGCTGACACCACCACAGAAAAAATCTTCCTAGGTGAGGAATTAAGCCGCAAAGAAACAAAATTTCTTGGGAATCTTAACTCCGTCAAAGCTTTCGAGCGTCTCGCGATACTCAATGAAGCCGATGAAAAAGCACTCTTACTCATGCCCTTCCTGTTTTATCACAAGCTCAAAGGAAGCTCGAAATATTCCATCGATGCGGATTCGCGAAAATCCCCATGGCGTATCACTTTCCAATGGGAAAACATGGAAATGAAAAACGTTGAACTCGTAAAAATTGAAGACACCCACTGAAACCAACCGGAAATGAAAACCAATTCGATATCCATTCCACGAGATCCACTTAAAGTTCCTAAGCCGATCGCTAATCCTGCCTCGGCCATCATTCGTGAAACCATCGCCCATCATGGAATCACTCAGATCGAGGCTGCGAAGGCGATGAAAATCAGTAAGGCTCAGCTCAGCGATGTGATCCGCCAGCGTAAAGGCGTTAGCGCTGGCATCGCTTTGCGCTTCCAGCTTTGTTTCGGTGTGCCGGGAGATTTACTGATCCGTTTGCAAGGTCAGTTCGATTTCCAAAAAGCCTATCACGAAAAAAACGGAGATCTCAGGAAACAGGTTCGAGCGATTGCCTAACACTTAAAAGTGTTCATAAGAACACTTTTAAGTTGATCATTTCACCCAGCCCGACACACTCTGAGGCGTGTCTCGTCCTCTCACCGCCTTGTTTGTCGATTGTGATTCCTATTTCGCAAGCGTCGAGCAGCACCTCAATCCGAGCTTGCGGGGTCGGCCGGTTGGGGTGGCTCCGGTGATGGCGGAGACCAGTTCATGCATCGCGGCTTCGTATGAGGCCAAAGCTTACGGAGTGAAAACCGGCACGCGGATCAGCGACGCGCGGGTGATGTGTCCGGGCATCGCGATTGTCGAAAGCAGACCCGCCGAATACATCCGATTTCATCACCAAATCATCGCCGCAGTGGAAGATTGCATCCATGTTGAGGCAGTCCTCAGCATCGATGAAATGTGGGCGTGGCTGCCGCTCAATCTCCGCGAAGTTTCGGTGGTGCGCGGCATCGCGGAGAAAATCAAATCTACCATCGCACGAGAAGTTTCACCGGTGATTAAAGTTTCAATCGGGGTAGGACCAAATCGTTACCTTGCAAAAACGGCGAGCAAGATGCGCAAACCCGATGGTTTGTTTTTCATCGAACATCGCGATTTACCGGAGGTGCTTTACGAGCTCGGACTACGCGACTTCAACGGGATCGCCAGAAATATGGAGGTGCGCATGCACGCCGCTGGAATCCACACGGTACAGAAACTCTGCACCGCGCCTAAAGAATTACTCCACCAAGCATGGGGTGGGGTGATGGGAGATCGATTCTGGCACCTCATTCGTGGTGAGGAAATTCCGGATATCGTTTCCGCGAAAAAATCCATCGGTCACAGCCATGTCCTACCGCCGGATTTCCGCGATCCAAATAAAGCCTGGCCCATCCTGTGCAAACTCCTTCACAAAGCCTGCGAACGCCTGCGCTCCCATGGTATGCTCACCGGCGCGCTGACCATGCACTTGTCATTTTTCCGAGGCGAAAGATGGACTCCTACAATGCGTTTTCCTGAAACCGATTCCACGATTCAGCTCATTCATCTGTTAGGAAAAATTTGGCGAGATCGCCCCGATGCCCGCGCGCATCTGATTCAGGTCGCCGTCACGCTCACGCATTTGGTCGAACGCAACAATTTCACCCCGGAACTCTTCGCCACGCTGATCGCCGAAGACGATGCGGAAACCGAAATCCCACAGACCAAGGAAAAACACCAACGTCTCGATGCCACCTTGGATAAGCTTCGCGCCCGCTACGGCCGCGATGCGGTTTACCTAGGCTCCGTCCAGGATGCTAGAGACAGCGCGCCGATGAGAATCAGCTTCACCCACATCCCGAACCCAAGTTTGGAGGAGGATCATTGATTCTTTCTTTATCTATATTGACATTTTAAACAAAAGAGCTAACTTAGCTATATGAACATAGCTAATATTGCCACTGCTAAAAATCAATTCAGTCGGCTGATTGATCGGGTAAAGCACGGCGAAACGATCCTAATCACGGAAAGAGATAAGCCCGTGGCGCGACTTCAGCCCCTGGACGCAACAGAGCCTGCACTTGGTGCAATCCATGCAAGCGGGTTACTTTCTCCTCCGGAGCGCGGATTTGATCTCGCAGCGTTTCTCGCCGCACCCCGTCCCGCGACAGCTATTGGGCACTCACTCACCGCCGCAATCCTCGATGACAGGGAGGACGATCGATGATTTTTTGGGATAGTTCAGCTTTGGTTGCCTTGCTTGTTGCCGAATTGGAAAGTTCGGGGCGCCTCGAGCAGCTTCAGGCTGACCCCCAACTCGCCGTTTGGTGGGCGACACCTGTCGAAGTTGAATCCGCTCTTCAGCGTCGTGTGCGTGAGGGTTCGATGGATGCTGCTGCAGCTAAGCTCGCGCGTGATCGTCTGGGTGATCTTGCGAGTGCTTGGCATGAGGTCAATCCAACTCCCGCGGTTCGCAAGCTTGCGCTCAGGCTTTTGCGTACTCATCCGCTTCGAGCTGCCGATAGTCTTCAGTTGGCAGCTGCGCTTTCGCTAGAAGCGGCCGGTGTTCAAAAACTTGCTTTTGCGTGTGCGGATCAACGCCTCAACATTGCCGCCGAAACGGAAGGACTTGATTGCATCTAATAGTGGTCAAATATCCTTCGCTGCGTATTCCCAGCCTTTGCGGTATTGGGCGCGTTTGACGAGTTGGTTGGCGGCTGCGTTGTTGAGCGCAGTGGAGGTTTTCTGATCCCAGATTATGGGTTGGCCAGTGCGGATGGCGAGGCAGCCTAACAGGCAAAGTTCTGTTAGAGGCACGGAGTAATCGAACTGTGACATGAAAGGAAACGGTTTGCCTTGTTTGATCGCCAGCGCCCATTCGCGTTCCGAGTTTCCGGGAGACGGACTGCGATCGAGGGTTTTCGCGGGCGGGTTGGCTAGAAATTCTACGGAGCGTGCTTCGGGTAGGATGGTGAGTTTCTGCACTTGGCTGCCTTGGTTGTAAACGATGCCGTCGGAACCGACGACATAGAAACCGGTATCGCTGAGAGGTTGAGTGAGGCCTTGGGGTTGGGGCGGCATGCAAGGCGAGCCATCAGTGTTTTTGCCTTCATACCAGTAGAGTTTGATTTGGTCGTGGCTGGGGACTTCGTCCCAAATGTATTCGACCTTCGCGCCGCGTGGCCATGCAATTTCTGTTAGACCATCGGCAGTGGCATTGATCCGGTTAGGAACCCCGAGTCCGAGTGACCAAACAAGCGGATCGAGATTGTGGCAACCCATGTCGCCAAGTGCACCGCTGCCGTATTCGAAATGTCCGCGCCATTTGAACGGATGGATGTCTGGGCTGTATGGGCGATCGGGAATGGCGGCGAGCCAGAGATCCCAATCAAGATTTCCCGGGACGGGTTGTGCAGGTTTGAAATCCGCTGCCTTGCCCTGCGGCCAGATCGGACGGTTGGTCCAGACATAGATTTCCTTCACTTTGCCGACAACGCCCGCGTCGAACCATTCTTTCAGCAAACGGTTTTCCTCGTAGGTGTGACCTTGATTGCCCATCTGGGTGATGATGCCTTTTTTCCTGGCGGCTTGATGAAGTTGGTTCGCTTCCCAAAGGGTGTTAACCAATGGCTTTTGCACGCAGATGTGCTTGCCGAGAGAAATAGCATGCATCGCTGCGGGATAATGCGAGTGATCGGGAGTGGAGATCACAACTCCATCCAGGCTCTTTTCTTTTTCTAACAGTTCACGAAAATCTTTATATTGGCGCGCGTTAGGGAATTTTTCAGCGGCTTTTGCAAGATGTCCGGCATCCACATCGCAGATCGCGACGATTTCGTTGTCTTTCGAGACGTTCATCAAATCATTGAAGCCGCGTCCACCCACACCGATGCAGCCCACGGCGACACGTTTGCTCGCGGGTGTGTCTTGAGCGCGAAGCAGAAGATTTGGAATCGCGATACCAGCGGCGGTAGTTGCGGTGATGCCTTTGAGGAAATTACGGCGACTACTGAATGGGTATGGTTGGGTCATAGATTTATGGAATTCAAATTCCTCATACCAGAAACCCCAGCCTCATTTTTCAAAACACTGGGTTAATCTTGGTTGAAAACAAAATTTCAGAAGGAACT
>CAMCYT010000119.1 GCA_945885485.1 Prosthecobacter debontii | reverse complement strand
CTGTCATTTTCCAAAATCTCAAACACACCACCGCAGGACCATCCCAAGAAATGGAAACCTGGCTCTTCGGTGGAGATTCGCGTTACTCGATGCCAAGCCAAACCCAACTCTCCAACTACACCCTCGAAGATGTCGTCAATTGGCTCTCACCCGAACTACAGGAAGGCTACATCGAAATCTCTATCGTAGGGGATTTCAAACTTGAAGCCATCACCCAGGATCTCCTCAAAACCTTCGGCAGCCTCCCTGCACGCGATCTCAAACCTTCGACCGAAACCGTGCACAAACGCTCGGTCAAATTCCCCAAACCGCCTCTGCAAAAATCCTTCAACTACGAATCAAAAATTCCCCAAGCCGTGGCCACAGCCATTTGGAAAACCGATGGATTACGCAACAACACCAAAGAAGCCCGTCGCCTGAATGTGCTATCAGAAATTTTTGGAGATCGCTTGCGTGAAGAAATACGAGAAAAGCTCGGAGCCTCATACTCACCCAACGCCGGTGCCACAGGCTCCGATGCTCTTGATGGTTTCGGATACCTCATAGGCGAATCCATCGGCAAACCTGAAGACATCCCTCTCCTACTCAAAACGATGAGTGATATTTCCAGCGAACTCGCAAAAAAAGGAGCCAATCAAGACGAGCTCGATCGCTCACTCGCTCCCATTATTTCTTCTTTGGAAAAATACCAACGCGACAACTCCTACTGGCTCTCAACCGTACTCTCACAATCCCAAAGCGACCCTAAACGTCTCGATCTAGCTCGCGAGCGCGACAACGACTACCGCTCCATCAAACTCAATGAAATCAACGCCTTAGCTAAAAAATATTTCCCAACATCCAACCTTCACAAAGTCTCGATTCTTCCGAAGTAACGGCGATCTTCGGTCGCCGCTCTCCCTCTTCATTCAAAAATCCAAAATCAACAATCATCAATCGTAAGTCCATCCCCTAAAGGCATCGCTAGCTAGACGGTTTAATTGACGATTGATGAATGACGAATGTTGATTTTTGATTTTTGATTTAAAGAACCAAGAACTGCACCGCAGGTGCTTCTTCCTTGAAGTTTAAAGTTTAAAACTTAAAGTTTTCACCATGCTCCGTCTCCCCTTCCGAAACAAAGTCTGGCGCGGCGCAGCCGGTGAATTCGCCGGCTCCGGAACAGGCGCGTCCATGGACTTCCAAGATCACCGTTCCTACTCCCCAGGAGACGACCCTCGCCATATTAACTGGCAGGCATACGCCCGCACCGGACAGGTAACAATGAAACTTTTCCGCGAGGAAATTCGTCCTGTCGTCGATATCGTGTTCGATGCCTCGCCCTCAATGTTCTTCACCCCTGAAAAGAAAAAACGCAGCACTGAGCTGCTCACTTTCCTAACAGAATCTTCCCTAAAAGAAGGTGCCTCAGTCCGCATCTATGCCATCTTTGGTGATGCCCAAACCATCATTGATCCCATGGTCATCCATACCGATCGCTGGATCAAAAACATCGAAGCCCTAGTACCCAGCAACCCCACACTTCCACCCGATCTCCAACGCATTCCCCTCCGCACCAACGCCCTCCGCGTATTCATTTCCGACCTCCTTTTTCAAGCCGATCCCACACCTTTCTTCCGAACCCTCTCTCAAAAGCAAGGCACTCCCATCGTCTTCTGCCCCTACACCAAATCAGAAGCCGATCCCGATTGGTCCGGAAACTACGATTTCATCGATGCCGAACTCAACACACGCCACCCCCATCGCATCGAACCCGCGACTCTCCACCGCTACCGCGACGCCTACACCAATCATTTCAATCTCTGGAAAGAAGGTGCCATCCGCCACCAAACCCCCCTCGCCCGCATCCCCTGCGAGATAGATCTCATTCCCGCCCTCTACCAAAACGCCCTCCCCGTCAAAGCTCTGGAGATGAGCCAGTAATGATAAGAACCGCGATTTCCTATCTAATCCCATCCATTTAGAAGTGACAGGCCTAGTCTCACTGGCACTTAGGATAATTTTGTGATGCAGATCCAATTCGTGGGTTCGACTATTCCCTCCAATCCCCTTGTGACAATCCCGTCACACCGACCCGCTAGCATACTGCCGCAAATGAACGCTTTATCCATGTAGATTTCATGGAACTATTCCTCATTGATGCCATCGGCCCGTTTTTTAGGAATTATAAGAAAAGCCGCATCAACTGGTCGAAAATTCCATTTTCTCATCTTCTTACCTCGGGACCAGAAGCCGCCCAACAATGGCAACGCATTCAGCAAGACATGCGTGACTTCGCAAGCGAGGTTTCCTCACTCGGTTACAATGCCGTCACTCTCGACGACCTTGCCCACCTCGCGACCCATCCACTTCACGAACCGGAAATTGCTGCTAATATAGCGTATTTCCGAAAACAATTTTCGTCTCTCTTCGATATACTTACCGAAGAATTCGGACTTAAAGTTTTCCTAACCAGCGATGTCATTCCCCTCACCGCAGCAATCGAAGAATCGATCTCACATAGTAAATCCGAGTTGGAAAATTACTATCTCACACTCATCAAAAACACGCTCGATGATTTTCCTCAGCTTTCAGGAATTATCCTACGCATCGGTGAGAGCGATGGTCTCGATGTCAAAGATCCCATCCGCACCCGCCTCCATCTTCGTAACCCGCGGGAAACCAATCAGCTTATCCGCAAGCTTCTCCCTGAGTTTGAGATGCGTAACAAAAAACTCATCCTCCGCACTTGGACGGTAGGTGCACATCGCATCGGCGATCTCATCTGGCATCGCGGAACTTTATCCGAAACACTGGCTGGTATCGATTCTCCGAATTTCATCGTCTCCATGAAACATGGCGAGAGCGATTTCTTCCGCCACATCCCGCTCAACAAAGCCTTCTTCCACGTCAAACAAGCCAAGATCATTGAGCTACAAGCCCGCCGTGAGTATGAGGGTGCGGGAGAATTCCCCTCCTTCATCGGAGCCGATTGTGAACATTTCGCCCGTGAACTGAAAAATGCAGAAAACGTCGTCGGAATGTCTGTCTGGTGTCAAACGGGTGGTTGGCATCGTTTTCGCCGTCTTAGCTATCTGAGTGGAAACCGTCATCCGGATATCTGGATTCGTCTCAATGTTGCAGTTGCTATCCATGTATTTCGCTACAAACGCAGCATTGAGCAATCCATCGAACAAAGCCTGGGTTCACAACGAGCACCTGCCGCTTTGGAACTCCTGCGCCACGCCGACACCGTTATTCAACAAATTTTTTATATCGAAGAATTCGCACGTCAAAAAATCTTCTTTCGCCGGGTGCGTATTCCTCCACTCCTCCATCTTTATTGGGACGGACTTTTCATCAATCACGCCGTCTCAAAAATCCTGAATCATTTCATTCCAGATCCTGAGTCCTCAATGCGCGCAGCTGAGTCAGCTTATCTTTTATTCCCCAAAATGATCTCCCTCGCGCGCAAAGCTGATCTGCCCGTCGACGACATCGAACACATGCGTGACTTTTTCGGAATCATCCTGCTCGCGCGGCGTTACTACTTTCTTCCCTTCGATGAATCTCTAGCAGAACAAATTAGTCTCGCGAAAAAAGCCTACAAAAAACGTTATCCCTCCACCGAACGTGAGCGCTACAGGATCAAAGTTTCCTTCACCCCATTCCATATCAAACGCCGGACGCTGTCATGGGCATCATCGATTCTCCTGAGGAAACAACGCGGCTACCGTATCATTGATCACCTCTTCACCCTCCACCTCCTCGGCTTCGCCTATCGAATTTTCAAACCTCGTGATCCTAAAAAAATGCCGAAGTTACTGAGGAAGTCCGCCATGGGAGTAGATACGCTGTTTAAGTAAGTGAAGAGTTAAAAGTTATTGGGATAATATGAAGAGCCCCTAATAACGTATAAAAATAACTTCTAACGAAATCACTTATTCTTCCCACCAGTGAGCTCGCGCTGCTTGATCACCTCGTCGCGGAGCGCCTCGGATTCATCCAGTTCATCGGTACGCAGGCTCATGCCGCCATCGGTGCCCAGCTGAAGTTGGACAACTTCTTCCGCGTCTACGAGTGCTGCGTCATAATCCTTCAATGCCATGTAAACTTTTGCGCGGGCGCGGAGATGAGCAAGGCTGATGGTCGGCTTGGGAAGTTTGCGGCCTTTCGCGTCAACTGCATTCGCATCGAACGGTGGTGCGAGCGCGAAGATCTTATCCTTGGCTGCCTGAATGTCGCCGTGCTCTAACAAGGCGGAAATAGCTTTTTCATCTTCGCGCATGATGACATTCAGGATGACACCCTCGCGATGGTCGATTCCCGAAAGCATCACTGCGATGCGACCATCCTTATTCACCAGCACGGAGTTGAGCTGAACATCTTCGGAAAGAATTCCGAGCCTCCGAATCAATGGGTTATTCATACCACCGGGAACAGTGACAATGGGACATTCCACATTATTCTTTGGATTCTTTGGATCATCCAATGCCGCGCGAGCGGATACAACATCCCCTCCTAACAGAGCGAGCATAACCTTTACATCACCTCCGGCGCGCGCTGCTGCAAAATTTGCAAAGGATTTCAGTGTATTCTTGGGTGAAGCTGAAAGTCCGTCTTCACGCTTGCTGTTCCAAGGAGCGCTCTTGGCGAATACGATTGCCGTCCATTGACTGTCGAGATCCTCGGGAATGCGTAATGGCTTACCTTGGTCCGTGCTCAACTCGGCGCGCAGGATGCGATGAGCATTCTCGGCATCACCCTTGCCTAGAAAATAGCTCTCCCTACGACCGAAGGTCCAGCCTGCCGTGAAAGGCACTTGGAACAGCCAATAGCTGTGATAACGGTCCAGTAGATAGGACGAGAAAGTCCACATCATCGGGTAATCGGTGTGACTCTTGAGAATCGCCTTCCGGTAATCCTCGAAGCCCTTGCGGTCAGCAACATCGAGTGAAAGCAGAGCCGCCGCCGACAGAACTGCGCCGGGTGCTTTTTCGCCGCCGTTTTCGGAAACGAATTGGCTGATGACGGATTGCGGATTTACGGCGGGGTCGCGAAGCGCCTCACGGGCGACACAAAAGCGGGCGACGACATCGCAACCTGTTGGGTAGCCTGCGACGAGCGCAGCCTTCGCCTCAGTGACGGCCTCTTCCCGTTTAGCGAGGTCGGCCTCGGTTTTCCATAATCCCATCAGAGCGATGATAAGCCGATTGCGGACGATCCATAGATCCGGAGCAGCCGCGTTGTCTTTGATGGCCTTACGGCAAAGCTCGACGGCTTTTGCATAATTAGTGCGCGCCTCGGCGTGGCTCTGGCGATAGCGGAGCGGCGGGGCGACGAAGCAATCCTGAATCGCCTGCAGAGTCTCCTCTGACACGGATGTCGCAACACGAGCAAGCGGCTGAGGTTTCTCACTCATGGCGTAAGCCTTGAGCTCGGGTGGCAGGGTCAGATCTAGCCGACCCTCGGGATCGGACACTAAGAAGTCGCCTGTCATCAATGAGTCGATCTGCATGACGTAGCGTGGTTCGGTCCAAGGACGCGCCAAGGCGGATTGGAACATGCCAACATAATCGGGCTTGCCATCGGGTTTCGTCTTAGTTCGGCCCGTGCCGGCCATGATCAAGGCGGTATATCCCGTCGGATTCACCGTCAGGATGCGCGGATCCTCTCTAACAAATGCATTGTAGATAGGGTTTTTCTTGCCGTCTGGAAGATGCAGCACTTGCCATTTCACACCCAAGCTACGGATGAAGGACTCGCCAGCATCGGGAAGTTCATCAAGATTGAAACTGATGAGCTCGAGTCGACCATTCAGATCATCCTTCTTTTCCAATGCAGCAGCGGCGATTCCTTTAAGCAGTTCTTCGCCTCCATTCTCCTTCGACCAAAATATCAGCATCGTCGAGCGTCCGAGTGTATCCATCGGTAAGCGCACCACCTTGCCATCCGATCTCTTGAAGATGCCGGCAAAAGGGGCGCCTAGCACTTGACCTCCCAGTTTGTCGCGCTGAAATGCGATCATCTCAAGATCGCTGGAGAAGCGCTTTTCGATCATCTCTTGCAGGTCGGTGACGAGACGGTTGTCGCCGAGTTCGAGTGCCATGAGCATGGTCATGCGCAGTACTTTTGCCGCGACTGGAGTATTGAGGTAGCGGTCGACCAGTGGGCGCAGGGCTTTGCCGCGCGCTTCGGCGTTGGCGCCTTGTTTAGACAGATCAGCCTGTGAAAGGAGAAGATCCGCCTCGAGACGCAATTCAGCGAGTTCATCGGGGGCTTTGACTAGCTCGTGGCAAATGGCGAGAAAGGCTTTTCGATTTTCCGCATCCTTGTCGAGAGCGAGCATTCGCTGGTATGCGCGGAAGAGAAACTCGAGCGCTAGAAATCGACTCGTGTCGGTCGCGTGAGCCGCAACCAAATCCTCCGCGTCGCTAATGACCCGACGTACGGCAAGCCGCTGGCGGGCTTCAGACGAGACTGCCTTAGCTTCATTCAGTTCCTTATCGAGTTCCGCGATGACTTCCTTGGAAATAGGGGTGGCTGCATCTTGAGCGATGAGCTGCGGAGCAAGTAGCCCGTAAAGAACCAAGCAGAGGACACCACAAAACAAGCAGCGCGGTATGTTAGATTTATCTATCATAAGAATTTCGAATCTAGAAAGTCGTTAGTGCGACCGGTGATTACTTCACTGGCTTGAGCTGCCAACTCTTGATACTAACGCCGCGGTTGGGAGTGCGAGCGGTGATGCTAATCACGTTGCGACCCTGCGTCAGTTTCAGTTTCAGCTGCTTGGAGGTTTCCCAAAAGCCATGGGTGTAAGGCATGGCAAATGGGACTGGTTCGTCGCGGTTGACGCGCACAAGAACCTCGATATTCGGAGAGACCGTCGCGGCCATACAGGCAAGTTCGTATTCACCGTCGGCGGGAACTTCGATGTTGTATTTGAAAAGCTCTGGGCGCTCGCCAAGTCGGCTGTAGTGAAGTTGATAGCCCGTATCCCAACTCTTGAGGAATAGGATGCGGTCCGAACTCTCGCGCGGCGAGTAGCAGGCAACTGCCGGTATGGTGATCGTGCCATCTTCCGAAACTTTAATCTCTTTGTCGGCATCGGGGATTTCGATGGCTTCTCCTTTTTCATCGCCGAGCAATTCATCGGACTCGCCGAGTTTCATGCCGCCGGCCAGTTCAAGCGCTTTGACTTCCGCCTCTTTGACGACGATCTGCTTTTTAAGCAAAGCCAGACTGTCCCAGAAACCGCCACCTTTGCTGTATAAGCCACGCGAGATCTTCACGTCCTCTTCGCCATAAGCATCACCGATCCACTGGGCACGCCGAGCCTGCTGATACTTATCCTCAAATTCACGGGACTGGGAGTCTAACAGGAAATCAAGCCCGTCCTGCGGGCCGCAATAAGCGACTGACCACCAAGCGCCGAGGCAGATGACCCAGCCACTAGGTGACCAATGGCACATCGCACCATGGGCTGTCTGCGTCGAGGCGCGGGTGGGAATGCCAAAAGCTCGTGTGGTGAGACGACCGAGGAAAGCTCGCCGACCGCAGATACCGCCGAGGGCTATCTCCATTTGAGGCCGAGTGCCCAGAGATGGGTCATGCGTGGTACTGCAATACGGCACGTCGCTTTTGATCAAACGCACATAGCGCCACTTGGTATCCTTCATGGTGATGTGATCGGGGCGGTAAATGCGCATCATTTGTCGTGTCCAGGCAAGATCTTCATTGCTGTATTCGGAATCCGTAATGAAGCGGCATTCCCAAGTGTTCATGTCCTTGAAATCTGGGTCCAGTTCGCCATCGAGAAAGGCTTTTTCGTAA
>CAMCYT010000118.1 GCA_945885485.1 Prosthecobacter debontii | reverse complement strand
TTCATATGGCTATCGGCGCGGCTGCGTATATTGCGAAGCTTGAAGTCAGAAATCCCGATAGATCTCAGGCATATTAGCCGATGTAAACGCAAACGATCATCGTTACATCAAAGTGGTTGTGGACTTAGGCCCTTAAATTGACGCGAATGGGCAACCAGTCTAATCCTAGAAACAGAAATGGAACCACGGATGGACACAGATAGACACGGATAATCAAAGAGTTATGAATTTTTTCAGTCTCACCTTTTAGGTGAATGAAGAATTCTTGCTAATCCTCTTAGCATCAGTGTTTATCCGCGTTTATCCGTGGTTCATTTTCCTCTTCAGGCTAATATGCTCAAGCAAATATTGCGTTTACGGGTTTGCCTTTGTTGCCGATGGTGAAAGGTCGGCCGTTCGGACTAACCACGGCTTTTTCAGTCGGTAAACCGCAGGCTTGCGCCACCGTCGCGTGAAGATCTCCGACTGTGACGGGATCTTTATCGACATCTCCGCCCGCGGCATCGCTGGCGCCGTGGACGTAACCGCGTTTCGCGCCACCGCCGGCGAGCACGCAAGAAAAGACCAGAGGATGATGGCCGCGACCACTGCCATCGAAGGTGGGTTTGCGACCAAATTCCGTTGCTACGACGACCATCGTACTATCGAGTAAGCCACGCGAGTCCAGATCACTGACGAGCGCTGCGAAAGCGGTATCGAATTCCGCGCCACGATCTTCCATTCCTCCTTCTAGGTCTTTGTGCATATCCCAGCCGCCGCTTTGCACCTCGACATAGCGCACGCCACCTTCGACCAAGCGCCGCGCGAGCAGACAACCTTGACCAAATTTATTTCTGCCATACTTGCTGCGTAGCTCAGTGGGTTCTTTTTCAAGATCGAAGCACTGCAAGTCTTTGCCCTTCATCAGGCGCAAGGTGCTTTCATAAAAATCATTATATGCGGAAACGCTTGGGTCGTTCACCGCATCACTGAACATGCTGTCCATCTGGTGTAGCAGTGATAAACGTTTTTGCATTACGCTCGCATCTGCCTTGGAAATCGCATGTTGAAGTCCTTCATCTGGATCAAGAATCGGCAGCGGACTCATGGTTGCAGGGAAAAATCCGTTACCGTGATTGGCGGATCGGTTCACACAGACACTGCTCGGCAAAGTCTGGTGGCTTGGGCCAAGAAAATTTTGCGCCCACGCGCCAAGTGTTGGATGCACAATCGTGCCACGTTTTTCAAAGCCCGTCCGCATCAGATATTGAGCTTGTTCATGCACTCCCACTTTTGCGGTCATGCTGCGAATTACGGTGATTTTATCGGCGATTTTTGCGATCTCTGGAAGGAACGAGGAAACCTGATAGTCAGCCTTGGTGCTGACCGCCGAGCCCGGACCTTTCGATGCTCCGGCTTTTGGATCGAAGCTATCGATCTGACTCATTCCGCCTGTGAGTTGAAGCATGATGACGGCCTTGGCTTTACCGAAGCCCGGCTTGGTTTGGCCAGTGGCTTGGATCGCTTCTTCAGCGAAGCTTTGTTGTGAAAAATAGGGCAGCAAGCTGAGTCCGAAGGCCGATTTCGCCATGCGCTCGACAAACATTCGGCGGGTCACTTCGTTCAGTTTAGTATGGTCAGATTTCATAATAAGGAATGCGGTTAAAAATGTTAGGGAAGAAAAAGGAATTCGCGTGTGTTGAGTAACACCCATGCAAGATCTTCGGGACGCAGGCCGTCTTTTAGAGCAGCAAGGGCTTTAGTCGTTTCATCGGTGGTCGGTTTACGGCATAGAAAACTTAAATAGAGCGAAGTGATCTGAGCTGTCGCATCTGACTGCTGTTTTGCAGAACGCATCGCGAGCGAGTTCAGGGTTACCATGTCCTGCACGGGGCCGTTCATGAGTTGTAGCATCTGCGGCACGCTGCCATCCGAGGTATTCGTGTCGGACACAAGTCGGTCACTTTGACCAAACAAACGCAGGAAGTGATTTTCCGGCGCAGGTTGCTGGATTTCACTGGCGCGTGCTAGTAGCAAGCCGAAGCGATACTCAGGTTTTCCTCCCTCATAAAATGAGGTGATCATGCGACCGCCGCCCGCTTTCTTACCACCACCGCCACCCATAAATGTGCCACTCTCCTGCATTTCCTCGACGAGTTTTTTGACGCTTTCCACATTGATTTTATCATCCGCAATAACCGTTTTCTGAAGATCGTCACCACGGCGCAGCAGTAGTTGATCCGCGCTATCGCCTGAGACCAAGGTTACGATCGAGTCCCATGCTTGCTCCGCGCTCATACGACGAACGACCGGCCCGGGGAAACGATATTCCTTAGGATTTTCCGGCATCTGACTCGCTTGTCGTTGATAAGCTGCGGTGTGGAAAAGGATGCGTTGGAATTCGCGCAGATCAAATTTCGACTGCTTCATGTAAGTGGTGATCTGATCTAACAATTCCGGATTGCTGGCGAGCTTTGGATCATCGATGTCAGAGACCGGTTCTTGCACCGCGATCCCAAAAACTTTTTTCCACAAGCGATTCGCGATTGCGGTGGCAAAGCGGGGATTCTCCGGATGCACCATCCAATCGGCAAATTGATTGCGAAGTTGAGCGGAGCTTTGGTTGGTCAAATCGTATGCGGGATTACTTTCTTTCGTGTCAGGCCAACGAATTAATGAAGGCACGGTCAGTTCACCGGGCTTGGCATCTTTGTATTTATAATCCTCTGGAAATTTCAACTGATTCTTCGGCAGATCCACTAAGTTAAGCGCATTTGCAGAAAGTGATTGGAAGACCATATTCTTACCCATTGAAGCGATTTCTTCGGATTTGAGGAGACGGCGCGTTTTACGAAACACATCTTCATGGAATCCATCGGTCGCTCCGAAATACGCCGCCATGCTGTAGAAATCATGCTGTGACCAATCGGCAAACGGATGATCATGGCATTGCGCGCAAGAAACGTTCGCGCCAAGGAAAGTGGTTAGCATGTTGGACATGCCATCAAGCGGCATCTGCGCATCTCGCAGGAGAAATCCCGCAGCTCCATTTTCGTAGAGCTTCCCATCGGCCGTCAACATGTCGCGCACCACCGCATTCCATGGCACATTCATCGCGATCTGGTCTTTCAGCCAATCTTCGTAAAGATAAGCGCGCGCGCCTTTGCCGTAGTCGTCCTTGACCCGCAGCATATCGGCGAGCCAGTTATACATGTGCATCGTGTAGCCGGGAGAATTGAGCAACGCATTGATCAGGTTCGAGCGCTTCTGCGGTGAGGAGTTATTTAAAAACGCCTGCGCTTCTTCTTCGGTCGGAATGCGGCCAATGGTATCGAGATAAATGCGTCGCATAAACAAGGTATCCGGAATGGTCAGATTCGGCGGCGTATCGCTGGTTTTGAGCGCAAAATCGATCGATTCATCCAAGCGCGCGGCAGCGCTGTTGATCACAGTTTGTGAAAACGGAGCATTTGGCTGAGCCATTTTACATGCTTGGGAAAATGCTTGGTCGTCAGCACTCAAACGCGTGAGGGCAAACCTCACCAGTTTTTGGTCTTTTTTCTCCACGGTCACGATGCCGTTTTCCAGTGCTTTGAATTTCGCTTCCAATTTCTCTCCGCCGGATGCTGTCCAAGTATGCCATGAAGGAGAGGCAGAAGGCTTGGAAGCGGCTTGGGATACCTCTTCTTTGCTTGGCGCATTGAGGCGATCTTTGCCCTTTTTTTTGCCATCGGGAGCCGCCATCAAAGCAATTGAGCCAAATAGGGATAAGGTGCAAATTAGGAAAAAAGTGCGTTTCATATAATTATTCTAGGGTTGAAACAGCCGCGTCAGAGGATAGTTGCGCAAAACTATCTGCCTGAATAGCCCCAGAAAGTGCTGAATTAGTGATTTTGTGGAAGTTTCCGTAACATATCGGGATCCAAAAATTGATCGATGGCGCACTTTCTTGCTTGCCGAAATGGACAGGGGGATGGCGTTCTAGTAATCCAACCAAACTTACCGACATACCGTGAGCTCTGAACGCCTACCCTTCGACGAAACTTTTCTCAAAGATAAACTCAAAAGTGACCCAACAACTTGGGAGACACGTCGTGAGCTCGCGCATGGGCTTTACAATAAACACGCTTACGCAGAGGCCGCGGAAATCATTTGGACTTCGGATCAAATCCCGAGCACCGATCTTGATCTCGCTTTCGCCATTCGCATTCTAGCGAAAGCTCAGCCGCGTCGTGCGATCCGACTTCTAACAGCTGTGCTCGAACTTAACCAAGGCAAGGCTGTGCAAAACATGGCGATGGCGAATGCGCTACTCCATCACGGTATGGTTCTTCAAGCTGCTCGTTTTTACGGCGCGGCCTTGGAGGCCGATTCTACTCTTGTCAATCCAGACCTCGAGCACTTCGTCTTGTGGTCCGACGATGAATGCACCATGTGGGATCTTTTTGAAAAAAATCGCCCCAAACTCGGACAGCTTCCATGGATGCTCCGCGATCCGAAAGAGGCGCTCAGACTCACCGCGCGCGTCAGCCTTCACACGACTCCGATCTCCGTGCCCGAGCTTCCCAAAGTCCACGGCGAGGATCTCAAGCACGATCTTTACCAGCAAGAAGCCAAGCATCAGACGAAAATCACGCCACCGCCAGCCGTCACGATTCCTATCGATCGCGTCGATCCCAAAGATCGCCTGTTTGATGAAACGTATGGAGCTACCGTTGTTAGCAGTGCCCCAGCAACGGCGCCTGCACCTATTGTAGCAACTCCGCCTGCGCCTATTGCAGCGCCTTCAACAGTGACTCCCATCGAAAGTCCGCCATCATTCCCGGCGAGAGTGGTTTTCCCAGAAAGCCCGAGACCTGCAGCACCTATGGCTCCCGCTGTTAGTTTGGTGGTTCCCGCAGTGCCGGTTTTCACTCCAGCACCAACTCCAATCCCAGTTGCAACTCTCATAACACCTGGCACGCCTCCCGCGCCTAGACTGCCGCCGGAATCTGCCCCAGCTCCATTCTTTGCGGATCCAACACCACTCCAAGTAGATCCATTGCCTGTCGCCACCCCATTGACTGCCCCGGCTCCATTCTTTGCAGATCCAACACCTCTACCTGCAGATTCGACGCCTAGAGCCGTTTCCTTCCTCGGAGATGAGAGATTAACCGGCTCAATTAAACTTCCAGCAGCCCCCGCAACTCCATTTCCCAAAATGTCTACGGATGAGACAAAGGCAAGTGTAACAGAGGCCGAAACAACAGACACGATCAAAAAAGCTGATATCCCCCAAGCGTTTCCTATCAGTCAATCTGCAGTTCCGACAACTCTGCTTCGTGTGAAATGGAGTACCGCCCCCGCGAGACCCGGCGATGCCCCAGCCACGCCTCAAGTAGCAGCACCGATCGCCGTCGCGCCACCCATTCCATTTGCGCAGCCGGTTGTCCCTCAACCCATTTCTATTCCAGTTGCGCCCGCATTTCCAGTTGCGCCTCTACCCATTCCTGCCACAGAAGCGACCTTGACGCCGAGCGCGATGCCCGTTGCTCAAGAAGAAGTCTTCGTTCCAGTTCCTATAGCTGTTACCGCAACTGGAGCCCCCACCCGCGTCCTCACTCCTCCAGGCAATCCTGCTGGCCCGCCCACCCGCGTCCTCACTCCTCCGGGCAATCCTACTGGCCAGCCCACCCGTGTTCTCACTCCTACTGGAAATGTCATCGGCACGCCGCCGCCGCCACGCCGCCTACTCATGCCTCTCTCCCGACCAACGGCACCTCCAGCGAGTGATAAAGGACAGTGATTAGCCCTGTATTGAAAATCAAACGAGCCATCACCAAGATGTTTGGGGGCTGAGAATGGTTCTTGGTTCTTGGTTCTTGGTTCTTGGTTCTTGGTTCTTGGTTCTTGGTTCTTGGTTCTTGGTTCTTGGTTCTTGGTTCTTGGTTCTGTCCTCGCGCTGTTTTTTTTGACAACGAGGTGCACTAGAGGCTATGTCCCTGCCGAGTTATTTTTTAAAACTATTTATTTATGAGCACAGCAAAGACAGAAAAACATGTATTCCAAGCAGAGATCCAACAACTACTGGATTTGGTGGTGCACTCGCTTTACACCGACAAAGATATTTTCCTGCGGGAGTTGATCTCGAATGCATCGGATTCGATGGAGAAAGTCCGCCATCTTGAGGGCACGGAAAAGCATTTCAAAGATGCGGGCGAGGAACTCCAAATCACCTTGGAAGCAGATAAAGACGCAGGCACGGTGACTTTGATCGACCGCGGAATAGGCATGACCCGTGAGGAGTTGATTGAAAACCTCGGCACGATCGCACATTCGGGAACAAAAGCCTTTCTTGAACAGATCAAAGCAAACGGCGGAAGTTCATCGGGTCTGATCGGTCAGTTCGGCGTGGGATTTTACTCCGCGTTCATGGTCGCAGATAAGGTGGAGGTTTTCAGCCGCTCTTGGAAAGAAGATGCGGAGAGCCTGCGCTGGGAAAGCGATGGCAAGACCGGTTACGAGATAGAGAACACGGATGAATTACCACGTGGCGTGAAAATCGTGCTGCATCTCAACGAGGCGAGTAAAGAGTTCGCGGATGATTTCCGCATCAAAGGCTTGATCCAACGTTACAGCAATTTCGTTGGCTTCCCTATTTTGATCGATGGCAAACGCGTCAACGAAGTCGAGGCGTTGTGGTTGAAAAATAAATCCGAGATCACGGATGAGGAATACAAAGCGTTCTATCAGTTCGCTTGCAAAGGTTTTGACGAACCGGCCTATCGCCTCCATTTCAGTGCGGATGCGCCTATCACGATCAACGCTCTGATTTTTACTCCGGGAGAGAATCCAGAGAAAATGGGCTTCGGAAAAGTTGAGGGCGGCGTGGCTCTCTACTGCAAAAAAGTGCTGATCGATCCCGAGCCAAAAGGCTTGTTGCCGGAGTGGCTGCGCTTCGTGAAAGGCGTGGTCGATAGCGCCGATTTGCCACTGAATATTTCCCGTGAAACCATGCAGGACAGCGCATTGGTGCGGAAGTTGAACGGTGTGATCACCAAGCGCATCATCAAGATGTTCGAAAAAGAAGCCGCGGCCGATCCAGCGAAATACCGCGAGTTCTACAAGAAATTCGAGCGCTTCTTCAAAGAGGGGATCGCCACCGATTTTTCTAACAAAGAGGCGCTCGCCAAACTGCTGCGTTTCGAATCTTCCATGACCGATGCAGGAGAAGTTTGCAGTCTAACCGATTACGTCGGTCGCATGAAAGACGGTCAGGAAAAAATCTATTACCTCGTCGGCCAGAACCGCGATCAGATCGAAAGCGGTCCTTACATCGAGGCGTTCAAAGCGCGCGGTTTGGAAGTCATCTATTTCACCGATGCGGTGGATGAATACGTGGTCGATTCCCTTGGAGAATTCGATGGCAAGAAGTTAGCCTCTGTGCGTCATGCCGGAGTGGATCTGGAAGATGTCGATTCCGATGCCGACAGCCTGAGCGAGGAGCAGATTAACGGGCTGTGTGAGTTTTTGAAAACCGAGCTCGGAGATAAAGTCACCCAAGTTTCCAGTGGCAAACGCCTGGTCGAAAGCCCGGTGATCGCCTTGGTCCCAGAGGACGGCATGAGCCCGCAGGTTCGCCAAATGATGAAGGCAATGGATGAGAATTTCAAAGACGAGGTCAAAGTCGAACTCGAGATCAACCCCCGCCACGCGTTGATTAAGAAACTCTCTGAAACCCGCGAATCGCATCCTGAGGTCGCGAAATTGGTCGCCGCGCAGATGCTCGATAACGCACTCATTTCCGCTGGGCTTCTCGACGATGCCCGCGAAATGATCCGCCGCATGAACGCGCTCATGGAAAAGGCGATGCAATAAGACACAAGTTCAAGAATCTGCGGCGGCTGATTGGCTTT
>CAMCYT010000117.1 GCA_945885485.1 Prosthecobacter debontii | reverse complement strand
TTCAAATTCGGCTATGCGTTCGGGAGAGGTTTTCATGCGGAAATAGCGCCACTCGCCTTTAGGTGGATAGATATTCAGGGTGTTGCCTTCGATGATGGCTTCATCGGATTGAGTCCAGGTCATGAGATCGTTGCTGAATTGGGCTCCATGAAGTTCGTTGTCAATGAGGGTGCTATCCAAAGCCTGAGTGTGGATGGCGATGCGATCGAAGCTTTGTGTTTTGGAAAAATCAACACGCAAGCAACCGGTAGCGATGCGAATGTCTTTATTTCTAACAAATGTATCAAACACCGTCGATAGATCACCATCGAACATGAACTGATCGGAAAGCGCGCGGGATTTCATGAGAGGTTGATCAAGGAAAGCTTGGCGCGCATTTTTCACAGCGGGGATTTTGGTTTCACCCGAGCGCTTTAGGCTGCGGAGTTCGAGGGCATTGTTGTCGGCTGCGAACATAGTGGCTTCGTACAGACCTTCCCAATCTTTCGGCAGTTCAGAAGGCGTGAGATCGGCGAGTTTGCGATGCCAAGGTTGTTTGAGTGCGATGGGGGTGAGGCGATCGATTGCAGTGCCTTCTTGCCCTGAACCACTGACGACTTGGTATGCTCCTTTTTCAAGAGACGGTTCGGTAATTTTATCGGTAGAGGCGAGCACAAGAACGGCGCGGAAGGGGTGAACCGTGACTTCGACTGTGCTTTTGTCAGTGAGGTTTTTGCCGAGGATTTCCTCGTAAGGATGGAGCAAGCGGACTTCGCGTTTACCGGCGCTGTTCAGGCCAATGCTTGAATCGAGCGCTATTTTGTAGGTGATGGGTTGCCATGTTAGATTGCGCAGGGTGATGAGGCGGGTTTTGTCGTTGCCACGGGAAACGGCGTTTTTGCCGTAGGTTTCTTCTGGAAGGACGATGCCTTTGGTAAGGATATCGCGGTAATGGCGGTGGATATTGAAAATACGTGCAAGCTTCGCGTATTCGTCATCACGCAGGAACCACGGGCTGCCGTAGAGCTGCGGGGCGAGGATCATCGATCGATTGAAGCCTTGGAGGATAAGATCGTCTTCCCAGAAATCGAGGCAGGAGGAAAGGCACACACCGTGATCTTCTGCGAGGCGCTTGAGTTCCGGTGGAAGTCCACGGGAAAGGGCTGCAGCGCGGTTGTGAGGTGCGGTCATTGAGTTGGCCATGTGGACGTCGATGTAGGTTTCCGCGCCTTCCCAGAGAAAGGTCGTGGCATGTTCTACACCTTCACCGAGGTTGAGACGATGGTTGAGCAAGATCAGATCCGGGCTGTGTTTCCGGACTTCGGTCATCAAACGAATGAAGGAATCTTGTTTTTCATCACGGAGTTGTCCGCAGACCGCATCCATTTTGAAGAGTTGGAAATTATGGTCTTTACCAAGTGATGCGAGGAAATCGATGCGTGCCTTTTCTTCTTCCGGAGTGTTTCCAAAACCATCTGGACCAAGCCATACACCGAGTCTGCCTCCAAAGGCTTTAGCCTGGGCTGCAAATGGACCGAAGCCCTGAGGAAACTGACCTTTGAATTTCCGGGTATCGGGAGAACCGTAATAACTCGGTGCGTCGATCGCGCCGGCATCGAAGGCGTAGATATCCAAAGTCATTCCGTATCCGTCTTTCAACCACTGAAAAAACTCGAGGTTGACCTTGGTCTGTTCAGCGGTCGGTCCTTCGTTGGTGTTATTGATCCATGTGAAATAGTGAGCGTGAGACGGCGTGTCCTCGGTCGCGCCCGGAACGACTTTTTCCTGAGCGTTCAAGGTGAGTGGATAAAGCAGGATGATTGGAAGCAGATAAAATTTCACGAACGCATTACAGCGGCTTAGCTCTAGGCTTTCAATCTACAAAATTTTAAATCTCTACCTCGTCCGCCAGTTTGGCGACGTTGATCACTTTGTCATTTTTCTCAAGGGCTGCTTGTAGAGCTTCGGCGCCTTCGGGTTCGCCGTGTACGAGCCAGGTTTGAGCTTTAGGTCCTTCGATTCGATTGAAGTAATCGACCAATTCAGAGTGATCCGCATGACCCGAGAAAGAATCGACGATTTCGATGTGCGCGTTCACATGGAAAGATTCGCCGAGGATATTGACTTGTTTCACGCCGTCGCGAATCCTGCGTCCTAAAGTGCCCTCTGCGCAATAACCGACGAAAAGAACGGTGGTTTTTGGGTCTTCAATGTTGTTGCGGAGATGATGAAGAATTCGACCCGCCTCGCACATGCCGGATGCGGAAATGATGATCGCCGGTCCTTCAATGTCGTTGAGTGCTCTCGATGCTTTGACTGATCGAACGAGTGTTAGATCATCGAAGCCGAACGGGCTTTGTTTTTCGAACAGTGCTTCATAAACATCTTCGTTAAACGATTCTGGATGGAGCCGGTAAATCTCCGTTGCACTGACCGCGAGCGGGCTATCGACGTAAACTTGGATTGGCGGCAGTTCTTTCGATAAAAACATTTCGTTGAGGACATAGAGAAGTTGCTGCGTTCGCTCTACGGCAAATGAGGGAATCAGAATTTTTCCTCTACGTTTGATGGCCTGCTTGATAACTTTGACAAAATGTTGATCAAAGCCCGGAGGAGCTTCGTGTTCGCGACCGCCATAAGTGCTTTCCATTAATACAAAATCGACATCTTTGACTACAACGGGATCGCGCAAGACTTCGTTACCACCGCGTCCGACATCGCCAGAAAACAGGAAGCGTTTTTTCTTGCCATCACTATGATCCTGAATATCTAACACAACTTGAGCTGATCCAAGAATATGCCCGGCATCGACAAAAGTGAGCTCCACACCATCGGAGATGTAGAGGGGCCTGTCGTAAGAAATAGTAATGAATTGGCGGAGGCATTTTTCCGCATCTTGTTCGGTATAAAGCGGAGTGGCTTCGGGTAGACCCTCTCGCTGGCGATGTTTATTAAGCCACTTGATATCGCTCTCTTGGATATTCGCGCAGTCACGCAACATGATCTGGCAGAGATCGCGGGTGGCATGGGTGGAGAAAATGCTACCTTTGAAACCGGAGCGTGTCAGATTCGGAAGGTTTCCGCTATGATCGATGTGGGCGTGTGATAACACGACGATGTCGATGGATTTCGGATCGAAGTGAGGAAAGCAGCAGTTGATTTCGTAAGCGTCTTTGCGGTGACCTTGGTAAAGTCCGCAATCGAGAAGAATGCGCTTACCGTTGATTTCTAATAAATGCTGAGATCCGGTGGTGGTGCCGGCTGCGCCACAAAATTTTAGTTTCATGGGATAATCCTGTCTTTGTATACAGGTAGTGCAATGAAATTTTAGTTAGGAGTTAACCCTAAAAACATAAGTCCTATAGGACCTATAAGACCTATTTCTTTTCTATAGCAATTTCTCAAACACCAACGAATCCCGACCACTGGCAATGAATTGTTCACGGCGCTTGTCTGGCAAAGCATCCAGATCACACAGTGAGTATTTCGCATGTATGAAAAAATCCGCCGCGCGATTCGTCAATGCGAACACTCGTAGAATGCCTTTATGTTTCGCTAAGCTTTCCGCATGCGCCACGAGCTCCACGCCATAGCCGCGACCTTCATGAGCTTGCTTGACGTAGAGGCAGGCAACTTCCGCACAGTCTTCCGATGGATATTCATGCAACGCCACACAACCGACGACGTTATCGTCGATAGACATCACGTAGTAATCGCCGATGCGTTTTTGAATGTCTTCGTAGGTCCTAGCGATGAGTTTAGTGCGGCGCACAACGCGCCCGATCATGCCGAGCAGTTCCGGAATATCCTCATCCCGCAACTCGCGGATGACGCGATAGCTGTCGGCGTGCACCATAGTGCCAACGCCTTCGTTGGAGAAAAGTTCATCAACCAGAACTCCTTGTTGGCGACCATTGAGAACGTGAACACGGGGTATGCCGAGATTGCAGGCGTTTGCAGCAGCAGCTAACAGCTCCCTACCCTCGACGTTTTCGGATTTTAACACATTCGGAACATCCGCCGCACTTATCGCGTGGGCGGGTTGACCGTTGACCAAAATGCTTTGTTGCAAAAGAGCGATGACTTTGGAGACCCCAATCCGTTTTGCAAAATCGACTACCTCAGGATCGAGCGGGCCGATGCCTGATGCGTCGATGATGGCGGATTGGCCGCGGTTGAGGATGTCATTAACCTCTTTGACAGCAAGTTCGTCCGTGATGGGGTGAGTCACCCGAGCGGCCATAATTTCGCATTCCAATGTCCAATCGTAGAGATCTTTGAGGTCGCCGCCTAAAACCCCAAGCACAAGTTTCACGCCTAGATCTTCGAGAACAGCTAGATCAAGCAGGGTTTCCGCAACCGCGGGTTCGGGAAGCAAATCTGCTTCGATGAGGACGCAAAACACCTTTCCCCGGAATTGGGGAATGTATTGAAGCACAGCTCGCAAGTCACTTTTCTCGACCACGAGGAGGAACGTAGCGTGCGAATTCCGGATTGGAAACTTCAATGATCCTAAAATATGCAGATCAAACCACGGAATACACGGAATGGAAATGAGTTTGGCTTAAACCAATCATCACCTACATCGATTGATGTTAGTAAACGATTTAAGATCTGGCATTCCTAAGTGCATTCCGTGCATTCCGTGCATTCCGTGGTTATATGCCCAGTTTTCTCGTCAAACTGGGAATTCTGTATCAACAGAATGGTGGACAAGCGGCAGGGATGCAGCGCAACCTAGGCGCGTGAGTGAGGTGATGATAGAAACGAAGGATTTGCACAGGAGCTATCGGATCGGAAAAAAATCGATCGAAGTCCTGCATGGGATCGATTTACAAATCCATAAAGCTGAAAAGGTATTTCTCTGCGGCCCGAGCGGTGCGGGGAAGACAACTCTGCTCTACACTCTCGCCGGCTTGGAAAGACCCGAACTCGGCAGCGTCCGCATCGCCGGCACCGATATCTATCAACTCGGCCGTAAACAACAGGCTGCGTTTCGAAATCGGTCGATCGGATATGTATTCCAAAATTACCACTTATTGCCCGAACTGACTGCGTTGGAAAACGTCGCCGTGCCGGGCGCGATCGCTGGTCTAAATCATAATGATGCGGCTTTGGTCGCACTGGAGCGCGTCGGCCTTAAAGATCGGGCGGATCATTTACCAGCGGAATTGTCGGGTGGTGAGCAGCAGCGCGTGGCGATAGCTAGGGCGATTGTGAATCAACCAGCTGTGCTTTTCGCCGATGAACCTACCGGAAACCTCGATTCAAATACGAGTAATGAAATCATGGAAATACTGTTACAACTCGCTGATGAACATGGAGTTACATTAGTGGTTGTTACCCATGATCAGAACCTTGCGAAGATCGGTGATCGGACTTTGGTCATCAAGGACGGGAAAGTGAATTAATTTTACTCAAAGTAATTTTTGAGAGCGCGCTGCTCTTCTGGATTGAGCGATTCTTTCCAAACGCGATCACCACCAGCTCCTTTCGCAGCTTGTCCACCAGAAGATAAAGTGCTGGGAGTTTGATTAACGGAGTGTTTGCCGTCTTGGATTTGAAGCAGATCGCCGGGTAAAGCACGAGAAAGGTCTTTAGCCTCTAGTGCCGCTAAATCGCCAACAGCGAGAGGATCTTTCGGGTTTTTCAAGACGTTGGGATCATGTCCAGGTCCGCGCTGAATTCCGCCTTTTCCAGGCCCATTACCTTCCTTGCCTTCGCATTCACCCTTGCAATCACCTCCGTTAGGGCAGTTACCGCCATCTGGACATTGGCCCTCACCTTCGCCTTCACCATCTCCGAGTAACTGATCAGCCCAGTCATTGCCTTGGCCTTCACCTTGACCAGCTTCATCAAGGGATTCCTTGAGTTTTTCCATGTTCTGCTTGAGTTGCTCAAGCTGCTCGGGATTGAGGTTCCCCATATCCTTAGGATCGAGCTGTGAAAGTTGATTCATCAACGCCTCATTTGGCTTTATTGCTCCGTTTTGCAAGCCCTGCATGGCATCCTCAAACTGCTCAGCGAGCTTTTGTTTTTGTTCAGAATTCAGGTCTTTTGCTGCGTCTGTAAGCTCCTTCATCGCATCCGCAGCTTCTGAGAGGTCTTGCTGAAGGTCATCAAGACTGGAATTGTGCGATTCCTTCAGGCAGTCCGTTGCTTCAAGTGATGCGTGGCTGAACCATTGTTCTTCTTCCTGGGCACGGAGCTGATCGAGTCGCTCCTTCATATCCTCAAGATATTTCTCATCAACCAACGCGTCTTCCGAGAGCTTTTCAAGCTGGGAATCAAGCTGCGACCAAGCCTGCGGCTCACGCGAGGTTTGGGAGTCATCGAGAGATTTAGCTTTGATCGGGATCAGCAGGCCGATAGCTAGTAAAATCAGGGCAGCAGCAGGGGGGGCAAGAGTTTTTGGGAGGTGCCAATTGAGCGATTCCGAGAGGTTTTTTGGGCGCTCTGGCCATGGTACAATGCCCGCAGATGCAGCAGAAAGCGCCGAATTCATCTGCTGAGTGGCCTCGATCCGAACTAGCGCTTGGATCGGCGATTCAAAGCGTTTCCGAGCTCGTTTCAGGACAATTAGCCCAAGAATCAGGAATACCGCAGCCAGAGACCCACCTAAAATAGCAGGATGCAATTCAGGAAATTCACGACGAGCACCTAAAACTAATACCGACCCAATCACGGCCGCAATGAGCAGAGGACCCGCAAATCCGTCCAAGAACCAAGCCAGGTTGATCCGGCTCGATAATTTCGCCGCTTGCTGCATCCAATAACGTTTATCCTCGGATTCTTCTGAAGCCATCTCGGTAAAACTAATCAGAGATTTCATTTGTTGCGACTCGTTTTTTCACGAAACCACAAGTTCCTGGCCCTGAAATGATGGGGAATACCCCGGTGATCTCAGTAAATTCAACGACTTTGCATTACATATATTGTAACAAGTTGTTGAATATCCAGCCGTAAGCCATCACAAGGACGGTTTTAGCCAAAAAACGAGGCTATGTGGGATTTCTATAGAAACTTCATGATCAGCTAAATTAGAGACTTCCGGCCAATCGAGTTTAGAGATGAGTTCGTCGTGACGTTGGTAGCCACGCTTGTTCCAGAACAAATCGTGAGATCTGTAGTTTAGCGGCCGTGCTGGATGATTATCAGGTCGGATTACGGAACAAAATGTGGCGATCGTGAAAAGATGCTTCCGCGCCCATTGCTCACGAAGATCGAAAAATCGATGCCCGACACCGCGCCCGCGAAATTCTGGTAAAAGCACAGATTCGCCAAAATAGCCGATTTTCGATAAATCGTAGCCAGCCGCGGTAAATGGTTCCTGAAATACCGGATCAGCCTCGACCAACGGTAAGCAGGTCGAAACCCCAACGATTTGATCCTCATACTTTGCGATGACCAGAAACGAGTTTTTCGACTCCGCGTAATGTGCTAGATATTCGCGTTCGTAGCCAAGATCGCCGCTGTATAGGTATGGATATTCCCTGAAAACCTTACAGCGAAGCTCCGCCAAATCATCGATAGACGACATCGCGTCGCTTCCTTTGAGTCCGGTGCATTCAATCATGACTTCAGAAATTTAGATAAGAACCAGAGCGGTGATCGATTCAAAATCGTGCAAATTTGAATTTTTCCCGCTTTGCAGAATTCAGAATCCGTCGATGATCTAGCGAACATTCCAACATGACTCATTCCATATTTAAAACCATTTTCCCCCTGCTAATCCTTATTTCGGCGCCAGCCTATGCTCAGGAAAAGCCCGAAACTGAGGAGAAAAAGCCCCCTGTCGCTGAAGAAAAAACCGTTGAGCCCATCGTGAAAAAAGGCTCAGTGAAGATCGATGGCAAGGATATCGCCTACGTTTCGACGGTTGGAAAAATCGTGTTGAAGAATAAGAAAAACGAACCCCGAGCGTCGATTTTCTACACAAG
>CAMCYT010000116.1 GCA_945885485.1 Prosthecobacter debontii | reverse complement strand
AGAGCAACATGTTCTCGCTCTTCTCCACGTTCTTTTCCAAGAACCACTTGAGCGAGACATATCCGCTGTCCAACGTCGTTAACACACAGATCACTAGGAACCCAAAATAAGCCGCAGGTATCCACGAGTTACCAACAAATCCTTTGGTGAAATATTCCACCACCAGATGATGGCCATATACAAGATCATCAAGTTTTGAGGCTGCGAACACAAGGTCCTCAGACGCGTTGCCCATTACCCACATCGCTAAAAAGCCATGGAACAATAACAGGCAGAAGAAAATCATTCCGCCAAAAACATAGCTCAAGCGGATTGAGGTGTTTTCACGATGAATCTGAATCGCGCGCTGCCAATGTTGTAAATCCAGCCAAGGCCCCACCAGCAGGCCAACCACTAAAGGCACAGCCAAACCCCAGAAACGCGTTTCCTTATAACCAAAGTCTTTCCCAAGACCCAGCACCCCATCGCCCACATCTAGCGGATTGAGCGAAGTCAGAACTGTTACAATACATGCTAACAGTAAAACTCCCAGCAAAGCATGTCCCGCTTTGATTTTTCGTATCCCAAATTCTTCTCCAAACAAACAACCCACCGCCAAAAGCACAAAAACCGCCATCGCTACCGCTAATGCGAACACAGCATTTCCAGAAAATCCATCAAACGTCGTCAACAACGGCACAAACAGATATTTCACCAACGCAAAAACTGTCAGTGATAACGCAACAATTTGATAAATGTAAAAAATTAACCGGAATGGCTTGGCAAATTTGTCGAAAAACAGCGCCAGGGACTCCTGCCCACCTTGGTGTTTCTTCGCCACAATATGAGTCAAGCAGCCAAAAAGCATCAGCCCGATTGCATTTGGAACCGCAAACATCAGCAACCCGCGCATCCCAAACATGAAAGATATCTGGACGCTAAAAAACAGCCCCAAGCCCCACATCCAAGCGAGCGCAACCGAATTTCCCCATAGCAACGCATTTAACCAACGCAAATTCATTCCCCAAACAACCCATAAACCCACCTTACCGCAAGCCTCTTCACTACAACTTACCCACTCGAACCATCATTTTCGTTAAAGTTTAGGGTTTAAACTTCTGATTTTACCGCTTAACTCTCCCGCCCAGCCCTCGCGCCATGATCGAAAATTTACGCAAATACACCGTCGTCATTATTATACTCTTCGTCCTCGTCATTATTGGATTCGTTCTGATGGACACGTCGAATATGAGTAAATCACAAGGCGGAATTCCAGTTTTGAAAATTGCCGGACGCGCCTACACCGATGGCGACCTCAATAAATATGGCGCCAACGGCTATCAACTCACTATGGCTATTGTCCAATCGGGGGATTACCAACTCTTCGGATTTCTAACTATGCTTGCCGGAAATGCAGCCGATGAATCCGAAGTTTCCGAAAACTTTTTTACCAACCGCATGCTGCTTCGTGCCGCTAAAGCAGAATTCGGCGTCTATCCCAGCGATGAAGAAATTGACTCCAAAATCCGCAGCTTCCGCGTCTTCACCAGCCCCGACGGAGCCTTCTCTCAAGAACAATACCGCAACTTCATCGAACGTGGCCTCGGTCGCCTCGGCCTAGCCGAAGCCGATATCCGCGATCTTGCTTCCGACATCATCGTTCACAGCAAGATTTCCGATATCCTCAGCACTGGTCTCTCCTCGGATCGTAACATCGTCGCTAAAAAAGTCGCCATCGACGGCCAACGCATCAACGCCAAATTCGCCCGTATCGATATTGCACCGCTCAAGGCAGTCATCACCCCAACCGATGAAGAAATCAAAACCTATTGGGAAACCGTCCAAGACGCTTTCAAGACAGAGGAGAAACGCAAGTTCACCTACTTCGTAGCTAAACCAACCCTGCCCGCAGAGCCTGAAGCCATCGCTGCTCTTCCGGAAAGTGCCGATGCCGCCGCGAAAGCCGAGCACGCTAAAAAAGTCGCCGAGCGCGATGCCACCATCGCCGAAGGCAAGCGCCTCGCCAGACTCAAAACCGGCCAGAACGTTGATGACTTACTCTACAAACTCGAAACCCAGGAAAACCTCGATTTCAAAAACCTCGCCACAGATTCAGGCTTCAAGCTCCAAACCACCGAGCTCATCGCAAAAAGCCAAGCTCCTGCTGATTTGTTAGCCACTAGCCGCGGTTCTAAAATCGAAGGCAGCGCCGCTGAAGCTCTGTTCCGCCTCACCGTCACTTCCGATCCTGCCTCAAAAATCATCGACCTCGCCATCGGCGAGAATGATTGGCTCGTCGCCTACGTCGATGAGGTCGAGATCAGCCGCGTGAAAACCTACGATGAAGCCAAACAACTGGCGCGAGGCCAATTAACGGCTGACAAAGCCGCCGCCGCCCTTACCAAAGCCGCCAACGAGGCTCAGGAAAAAGTCAAAACCGCCCTCGCCGAAAAGAAATCTTTCGAGGATGCAGCCAAGGCCGCCGGCATCACAGCCGAAATCGGCAGTCTTACAGAAACCACGAGTTCGACACAATTTGATACTACAAAATATCCTGTCGGCTTTTTTGAAGCAGCAAAATATACCGCTCCTGGCACACTCACCGAACCCGTCATCGAAACCGACCGCGCCTTCATCGTCCTCGTTGAAAAACGCGAATTCGTCAAAGACGCTAACACCGAGATCACGATCGATAACGAACTCAATCGCGAAGTTCGCGCCAATGGCATCAATGCATTTGAAGGTTGGTTGAAAAACAAAGCCGAGGCATCCAACGTTGAACGCCTGAACCGGAAAAAATAATCACCACGGCCCTCATCCTTGCGGGTTGAAATCCTAAACCTGAAATGTTGAGCGAAGCCATCCAATCTTTGTTCGACGACGCCAACGGCCACCTCGCCCTTGGCGAACTCGAACAAGCCACCGCCCTCTACCGCCAATGCGTAGAGCTCGATCCCATCCACTTCGATGCCTGGCACGCCCTCTCCATGGTGCTACTGAAAACGGATCACCTCAAAGAAGCCCTCGGCGCTTCCCTCCAAGCCACCACCCTCCAGCCCAACGACCTCCTCGCCTGGACCGCCCTTTCACAAATCTACGTCCGCCTCGGCGACATCCCAAACGCCGAAGCCGCCAAAGCCAACTCCCGCATCCTCTCCATGGGGGGTAAAATCGTCCGTTAGAAGCCATCCAGCAACTCCCTCTTTCTTGAGTTTTGAAATTTGATATTTGAAATTTATGTTCTTCGTCACCACCGCCATCGACTACACCAACGGCTCACCGCACATCGGACATGCTTATGAAAAAGTATTGGCAGATGTCATCACGCGCTACCATCGCCTCACCGGAGAGGAAACGTATTTTCTAACAGGCGTCGATCAGCACGGCCAGAAGGTTCAGCAAACCGCTGAGAAAGAAGGCATCTCTCCAGCCGAATACGTCAAAACCGTCACCACCAGATTCAGCGCGTTATGGGAAAAAATTGGAGTACATTATGATGGTTGGGCGGAAACTACCGATCCCCGCCACATACGTTGCGTGCAGGCCATTCTTTCCGATCTCTACGCTCAAGGACAGATCTACAAAAAAACCTACAAAGGTTTCTACTCCGTCCGCCAAGAACAGTTTCTAACAGATCGTGATCGCGATGAAACCGGCAACTTCGGCCCAGAATGGGGCGAGGTCACTGAGATTGAAGAAGAAAATTACTACTTCAAACTCTCCGATCACACCCCATGGTTGCGTGATTTTTTGGAAACCTCCGAAGACACCATCCTCCCCGGCTTCCGCAAATCCGAACTCATCAACGCACTCGAAAAAAACACCGGCGCGGATCTCTGCATTTCCCGCCCCAAAGAACGCCTCACTTGGGGTATCGAACTTCCCTTTGATCCCGATTTCGTCACCTACGTCTGGTTCGACGCACTCATCAACTACATCTCCTTCATCGGCTACGCTCCTGACTCCTCACTGCCAAATTTCAAAACCATCTGGACCGGCCGACCCGTTCACATCATCGGTAAAGACATCCTCGTCCCCGCCCACGGTATCTACTGGCTCGCCATGCTCAAAGCTCTTGACTTCGCAGACAACCAAATGCCTCAACTCCTCGTCCACGGTTGGTGGAACCGCAGTGGCGAAAAAATGTCCAAATCCCTCGGCAACATCGTCGATCCCGTAGAGCTCGCCGATACTTTTGGCGTCGATGCCCTACGCTACTACCTCGTGCGCGACATCCATACCGGCAAAGATTCCAACTTCGATGTCGAACGCCTCGTCATGCTCTTCAACACCGAACTCGCTAATGAACTCGGAAACCTTTGCAACCGCGCACTCAACATGAGCGTGCGTTTCACCGCCGGCATCATCTCGCCTGGTGGCGTTCTAACAAAGGACGATACCGCGCTCCAACAATCCCTCATCGATTGCACAGCCGCCTATCGCAAAGCCATGGACAACCATGAAATCTCCATGGGTCTCGAAGCTCTCAACCGCCACGTCGTGCATTGCAACCAATACGCCGAGCGCATGAAACCATGGGAGATCAATAAAAATCCCGAGAACAAAGACCGCCTCGCCACAGTACTGCATCACCTTGCCGAATCCGTCGCCCACTGCGCCGTCCTGCTCTCACCCGTACTCCCGGACGCCGCCGCAAAACTGGCTGCCCAACTCAAACTTCCCCAACTCTCCGAACTCAAACTCGACGATCTAACATGGGGCCTCATCCCCAACGGCCACGAAATCGAAAAACCTTCGCCGGTGTTTCCAAGGATTGAGGTGAAAGCTGAGATTTAGTTCGCCCTTTCAGGGTTGGAAATAATTTGGGCGTTTTTTCTAGGGCGTTGCCCTAGGAAATGCGCCCTAGGAAATATCCCCCCATCCCCCCAATCAGCCCTGAAAGGGCGATTAAAACTATGCCACAATTTCTTGCTCGTCCCTGCGTTCATCTTGTGTTCAGTACGAAACATCGTGGACCGTTTCTACAAGATTCCATTCGCAAAGACCTCCACGCATACATGGCAACCGTTTTGAATAACATGGAGTGTCCTGCACTCATCATCAATTCGGTTGAGGATCACATCCATATACTTCTCGATTTAGGTCGGACCATTTCTGTTAGCTACGTGATGGAGCACGCAAAGAAAACCTCTTCCAAATGGCTCAAAACGCAAAACGAGACACTTAGTAACTTTGCATGGTAATCTGGCTATGGAGCATTCGCCGTGAGTGAATCCAACGTCGCTGGAGTCCGCAAATACATCAAAACCCAGCGCGAACATCATCGGAAAATCACTTTTCAGGAAGAATACCGCACATTTTTGACCAACCACCAAATCTCCTAGGATGAATGCTATGTTTGGGACTGAGAATCTCTGCAGCAAAAAATTGTCTCATCATGAAAGATTGGTACAACCAGTGCTGTAATCATAAAAGCGGTCCGATTGAGACGCCTCGGGTTAATGGGTTTTTCCTGGGGTTGATCGGTCGGGCCGCTGCCGTTTTCATGGTTTTAGTTTAGGGTCAACCACTTAGGTTGACCCTGAATTGTTTTAGGCTTTTAACCATCTGCATCACTGAAGATCCTCTTCGATACGCTCTTGTTTTGTTGGGCCATTTTTCATTCGCGTGGCGGGGTCCATGATTCATCCCAAAGCGTGGTTCAATTTGAAACGATAGCCGGGAATGCTGTAAAACTTCTGCGCCAGCGGCATAAACCAAAACCTAAAAACCTCCCTTTTGCGCTAGGACTTTTGGCAACCAGTGGCAACCAGTCTAGTAGCCAACAAAATTTTATTCGTCGCATCATTTAAGACTCGTGAAATAATATTACGGCTTGTTTGTCGCTTTAGACGGGTTGCCTAGCCACCCGTGTTGCATAGCTCTCAAGAAGGGTTGCATTCGCACGGCTAAAACGGGAACCTCTCTCATGCAGGTTCAAAAAGTAAAATATGTGCTGTGGGCGGCAGATTGGCAGCGTTGCCTGAAGTTCTATCGTGAGTTGTTCGAAGGAGCGGTGAGTTTCGAATCCGAGGTATGGAGTGAAATTGTTATTGCCGGCTCCACCATCGGCATTCACGGCGGAGGCGAAGGCAAGCGCACTTGGACTGGACTCTCCTTCCAGCTCGACAATCTGCGGGAGGGAATCGCGCGGCTCATCGAATGCGGCGGTAATCTTACCTCCGAACCGAACGACACGCCGGAGGACCCCCTACACCTCGCCATGTGCATCGATCCCGAAGGGAATGAATTCATGATGACACAGCGTCGGGCTTGATTATGAATTGAGAAAAAAGGTTGCTCATTCAGTTTTCAAGGTTTCCGAAACGAGCTTGCGGCTTGCTTCTGATAGTTTTTCCAATGGGTAATCGACTATCTTTCCGTTTTCCAGTTTGAGCTTTACGGTAGTTTTGGTGGTGGAGAGTCCTTCCGCGCGGATGGTCTTGCCTTCGGCATTCGTCCAATCGCGCATGACGCTGGTGACGCTCGTTTTCTCGGGGACAGGAGTTGGCACGACGGTAGGATTTTTCTCAGCGGCAGTAGCTGGCTCCTTTGCAGAATTATCAATCTGAGCAATAAATTCTAAACCGCCCGGAACTTGTTTCAAAATTTCCGCGATGCGAGAGCGAACGACTTGCGCGCCATTTCCCAAAACCGCCCCTGTGTTAGGCTCAGCGAGAACCGTTGGCATGGCTGCGTAGGTTTTCTTGAACAAAGGATCCGCGAAAGCCTTCACCTCCGGATTGGCCGCCTTCATGGCATCTGCGATCGCTTTAGAACTACGGGACGAAGCCGAGTCCACCCGGAAAGCAGCTGTTGTGTCCATGATCGCCGGCAGCACAGTCTTGTAATGCGCGGGATCAACGGCAATTTTTGCCAAAACGCACACCGCCGCCGTTTGCAGCCAGATGCATTTGTAATCAAGAAACTTTAGCAAGCGGTCGCGGTGTTTGGCGATCACATCTGGGTTGGCGCGACCCAGTGCTTCGATGGCATGAAGCGCGACCCACCACGACTCGTCCGGGTTTTCGATCATCTTACCTATCAGCTCATACATTTCCGGCGTCACTTGCTCAGGTGGGAAGGGGCGGCCTTTGAACATACCTGTTAGAGTGAGGAGCCCAGCTTGCCGGAGGCGTGCGTCTTCCGATTTCAGAAGCGGAATGACTAGGTCGATCTTACCGCGTTTGACCACCTGATCCATGGCGAGGCTGCGGAGATCATACTCGGGATGGTAAATGTATCGGCGCAGAGTTTCATCTGTTAGGTTCGGATCATTCATCTTACTGATGACAGCAGACGATGCGTCCGTTTCCACTTTCTCGCTTATGAGATTCTGCAAGGTAAGACTACCGCCGGGGATAGGCTCAATGGAATGGAAGATATCGTCTGCCGCGTTGCCCCACGGGCGAGCCAAGGGCATGGACTTCGCCCATTTGCTGCGGGGTGCGCCGAAGAGTTGCAATTGCTTGCGCGGGTATGTGTAAGTGAGCGCGAAGAAGGTGCCCCAGTCCATGTTGTCCTCGGTGGCGGAGACGTCGTAGCGGTCATCCATGCCGGCGATGCCGATGCTGCCATCGAAGCGGCGGGAGAGATCCATGCACCAGCGGCGGGTATCGAGGTAGGAGCGGTAGGGTGTGGGGCGTTTCTCGCGCATCTGATTGATAGCGGCGTGGTGCCAGATCTCGCCCATGCCACCGCCAGTGTGCGCGGCGTGGAACCAGTTGGTGGCGTAAAAGGCTTTCAGGGCAGAGTTGTCGCGAGCTTTTGCGAACACCGATTTTTCACCCTCTGGCGCAATCATCGCCGCGGCACCAAGGCCGAAAGCTAGTCCGCTGGTTTTGCCGTTGTCGCGGAAACCACCCTCAGGCAAATTAGTGCCGTAAGCCACGTTGCCGTGACCCGCGAAGCGGTAAAACTGGGAAAACGCTTCATCGAACATGTATTTGTCCACGTCCACGCCGCACAGCTTGGCCATTAGGAGAAAACT
>CAMCYT010000115.1 GCA_945885485.1 Prosthecobacter debontii | reverse complement strand
CAAAATCGCAATCGCCTGTTTTTCCATCATCATAAATTCTTACTTTGCCTGATTGAAAAATCAATTCTGCCGCTGTTGTGCAAGTTTCACCAACTTAGCTGCCTGCTCCCGGATCTCTTTTACTTTCTCTATAGTCGGATCTGCTTCTTTCTCGATAACCATCTCGTTTCTCAAACCGGAAAGTATCTCACGTATCGCGATATAATTGGGTCGTTCGGAAATCCTAGGCTCCAAGCCAGAAACAATTTCCGTGTAATAATCCGCGATATCCTCGCGCATGATCTTGTTCGCACGTTCAACGGTAAATTGTTTATCAACCGCCACAGATGAAACTTCCAGTGCACGAATCCAGCCGCCGAGAGAAATCAAGTGAGCTAGATCGGCATCACGTAAAACAACCAACTCGGCTTCCACATCTTTCTGCATGGCCGCAAGTTCCTTTTTTAACTTGGGTATATCCTGCTTTTTCGCACTTTCTAACAAACTTGCTGCATGACGATTGATTCGATCCCCCGCCCCCAAGGCTTTACCGTAACGGCTAAGTTCAGAAGCAATGCGCTCCACTTGATCCATCTGACCTGCTTGCACGATTAGGAAACCATCAGCAATTTGAAAACCCAGCTCAATTGCCAAATCCGCCCTATCCAGCGGCATGCGCTCATTAACCTCACGTTGAACCTCGACCAATGGCAAAGGCATCAAAAATTGTAGGGTATCAAATAACTTGGAAATCGATGGTGCGGTAAACTCATTCACGCCCAATTCAGCACGCACATGTTCATCCTCTAGCAAATCATCCGGAATCTGCGCTTCTCCATCGGGCTCTTTATTTTTTTCCTGCGGCTCCTCGGCTTTTTCCTCGGTTTTTACCTTAGGTTCTTCAGTTTTCTCTACGGGTTTCTCTTCGATCTTTTCAGGCACTTTTTCCTCAGTAACCGGCGGCTTTACCTCCTCTTGGCCAAAGCAAAGACCGTTGATCGACACCCCAAACATTAACGCAACCCAAAATTTCATGCACGTAATTTGACACTTTCATTCTTAATTCGCAATCGCCAATTCATTTACCCTCCTCCTCTGCCGTGTTCCTTGGAGTTTAAAGTTTAAAACTTAAAGTTTTCCCCCTCTTGACCCGCCAGCCGCATTCCACTATGCACTGCACCAACGAATCACTCCATGTCCAACACGATCATCTACACCAAGACCGACGAGGCCCCAGCACTTGCTACCTATTCGCTCCTGCCCATCGTACAGGCTTTCGCGAAACCCGCCGGAATCAACGTCGAAACCCGCGACATCTCCCTCGCCGGTCGCATCATCGCTCAATTTCCTGATATTCTCCCTGCCCATCAACAAATCCCTGATCACCTCGCGGAACTCGGAAATATGACCCTTCTTCCGGATGCAAACATTATCAAGCTCCCGAACGTATCAGCCTCGGTCCCTCAACTCAAAGCCGCGATCAAAGAACTCCAGGGCAACGGCTACGCGATTCCAAATCTCCCAGAAAACCCATCGACCGATGCGGAAAAAGATATCCACTCCCGCTACGGAAAAGTCATGGGTTCTGCAGTGAATCCGGTTTTACGTGAAGGAAACTCCGACCGCCGTGCTCCGAAAGCCGTCAAAGACTACGCGAAAAAACACCCACACTCGATGGGTGCGTGGTCGAAAGACTCAAAAACCAATGTCGGCTCCATGGACGGGAAAGGCGATTTCTTCTCGAACGAAAAATCCGTCGTCGTCCCGAAAGCCACCGATGTCAAAATTGAGCTGATCGGAATTGATGGTTCGGTAACCGTCCTGAAAGAATCCACCCCACTGTTAGAAGGTGAAATTTTAGACGGTACCTTTTTAAGCAAAAACGCCCTCACCGCATTCCTCGAAAAACAAATCGCCGAGGCAAAATCCGCCAACCTCCTTTTGTCCCTGCACATGAAAGCTACCATGATGAAGTTCAGCGACCCCATCATCTTCGGCCATGCGGTCAAAGTGTTTTTCAAAGACCTCATCGCCAAACACGCCGCTGTTCTCACGCTTCTCAATATCGATTTCAACAACGGCTTCGGCGATCTCGTTTCGAAAATCCAAATCCTTCCAGTCGATCAAAAAGCAGCGATCGAAGCGGACATCCTCAAAGCCTACGAATCCGGTCCCGCACTCGCAATGGTGAACAGCGACAAAGGCATCACCAACCTCCACGTCCCATCGGATGTCATCGTCGATGCCTCAATGCCCGCCATGATCCGCACCTCCGGACAAATGTGGAACGCCGCCGGCAAAGCTCAAGACACCCTCGCCGTCATTCCGGATTCGTCCTACGCGGGCATCTATCAAACCGTCATCGACTTCTGCCGTGAAAATGGCGCTCTCGACCCACAAACCATGGGCTCCGTGCCAAACGTCGGTCTCATGGCGAAAGCAGCAGAGGAATACGGCTCCCACAATAAAACTTTCGAAATCCCGACCGATGGCACCGTCCGCGTGACCAACACCGGAGGAAACGTGCTATTCGAACATAAAGTCCAACAAGGCGACATCTGGCGCGCTTGCCAAACCAAAGATGCTTCGATCCGTGATTGGGTGAAACTCGCCGTCAATCGCGCAAGAATTTCTGGCACTCCAGCTATTTTCTGGCTCGATGAAAGTCGAGCCCACGATGCCCAAATCATCGCCAAGGTCAAAACCTACCTCGCTCAGCTAAATTCCAACAGCCTCGACATTTCCATCCTCCCTCCTGCCGATGCCTGCCTCATCACGCTTCAACGCATCGTCAGAGGATTGGATACGATTTCCGTCACCGGAAACGTCCTGCGTGATTATCTAACCGATCTCTTCCCCATCCTCGAAGTGGGCACCTCGGCTAAAATGCTCTCCATCGTTCCACTCATGAACGGCGGCGGTTTATTCGAAACCGGAGCCGGTGGTTCCGCACCCAAACACGTCGAGCAATTCCTCCAAGAAAACTACCTCCGCTGGGATTCACTCGGTGAGTTCTTCGCGCTCGCCGCATCTTTTGAGCACCTCGCGCTCACCCAGAACAACGCCAAAGCCAAAGTCCTCGCCGAAACCCTCGATGCCGCCAACGGCCAGTTTCTCGAAAACGATAGATCACCCGGCCGCAAGCTCGGCACCATCGATAACCGCGGCTCCCATTTCTACCTTGCTCTCTACTGGGCCAAAGAACTCGCCGCACAAACCAGCGATCCCGAGCTCAAAGCCTTCTTCACCCCGATCGCAGAAAAACTTATCGCTAGCGAAGCCACTATCGTCGCCGAACTAAATGCCGTCCAAGGTAAAGCCGTCAACATCGGCGGCTACTACATGCCCGACGACACCAAAGCGTATGCAGCCCTTCGCCCAAGTAACACGCTGAATCAAATTCTCGATCTACTTTAACTTAGCATCAAGTAACGCATTCAATTCTTTAACGATCTCAGGTTTCGTCTCTGCTAGATTTTTCGTTTCACCCTCTGGGCTAGAGTGATCATAAAGCTCGTAGGCAAAATCAGCGTTCATTTTAGAATGCCGAATTAAACGATATTGAGCAGTGCGAATGGTCTCAGCTTGAGATGCAAACGACATAGCCACATCACCCGCTGCATCGGGATTTGAAAGCTGTGCTTTGAGCGACTTTCCAGAAAGACCTTCCGGAACAGGAATTCCAGCGAGCTCACAGAGGGTCGGATAAATATCTACGGTTTCCACCACCGCATCGCTCATTTTTCCTGAATTTTCCATGCCGGGAAAACGAATCACCAAGGGCGAGCGAAGCGATTCCTCGAACAAGGTATGTTTTCCCCACACGCCATGTTCACCGAGGTGCCAACCGTGATCGCCCCACAACACCACGATGGTGTTTTCCATGAGTTTCAACCCAACGAGCTTATTTAAAATTTTTACAACCTGCGCATCCGCATACGACACACAGGCCGCGTAGGATTTTCTCATTTCATCCGCGCAAGCCGGATCAGTTCGTGGATCAGCACTGACGTAATTCCCGAAAAACTCACCGCTCGCATGCCATGTGCTCAAACCCGTTGGCTTTTCGGGATGCGGAATCGGCGGGAGTTTCACGTCCTTATAAATGTCCAAATACGATTTCGGGCACGCAAACGGCAAATGAGGCTTGATTAAACCCACTGCCAAAAAGAACGGCTCTTTCTTACCTGCCAACTCATCCAATTGCGCAACCGCATCGCGGGCTATCCAACCATCATGATAACGAAAATCATCGCCTTCTTTATGTTCATTAACCGGACAAGCCCCAGAAACTCGCGGCACTCCATCCGATAATCCATGCATCGCCTTCTGCGGAGTCTTCCAAGGCCCTGTCGGCATCAAATTCAAATCCCACGAACCCGGCATCTCCACTTCTTCAGGATCACTCCATTCCTTTCCGCCCAAACCTCCGGGATAATGCGAAATTTTCCCAACCGCCACCGTCCGATACCCTTGAGTCCGAAACTGCTTAGGCATAGAAAACGGAGCGTTATCCGCCTGATCCGCAACCGACATCAACGCATCATTACTCCTAAGCTTCCCTAAACTTCCATATTTTCCCGTCAAAAGCGAGTAACGCGATGCACCACAGGTCGGAGCCTGAACATAGTGCCGCCTGAACGCCCGCCCACTCGCCACCAACGAATCCATCGCCGGAGAATGCACATATTCCGCCCCAAACGATTTCAACTCAGGCCTCAAATCATCCACGCAGATCAAAAGCACATTGGGTTTCGCTCCATACGCAGACACGCCAAAAACCATCAGCCACATCAAACTTTTAAACATACTCTCTGATTCATCATATAACCGGATAAGGCAAGGTGTATAACTGCGATCCTCCGCGACCTTTGACTGCGCTACGCTCCGTCCAAGCAGTTATGGCTGTGCCGTTAATTATAATTCGCTACCGCTCATCCTGCTTTGCGGCTTCTAGCCCCTCGTAGCCTCTGCGATGTGGGGTGCGGTGAAAACCTTTCTAACCTCGGCCACCTCTTCCTAGCCCCAAAATTTTAAAGAAAATCCCATTTCCATTTTCCCAAACCACGACCATCATCGCCGCACATGCTACCGATTCTCATCACAGGAAAGTCCGGCCGAATGGGCTTAGCCGTCGCCGAAGCCACCATCGCCAATCACGGAACTGTCATCGCCGCGACCCACGACGCCGGTGAAGCCCTCGACGCCGCCGTAAAAGCCGCGAAGTGCATCATCGATTTCACCGTCCATTCGTTTTCCACGACTCTGATCGAAACCGCCCTGCGCCACAAATGCGCCATCGTCATGGGAACCACCGGCCACACCGATGCCGAACTCGCGACCATCCACGCCGCCGCGAAAGCCATCCCCATCGTCCATGCCCCAAACTTCTCCGTTGGCGTCAACACCCTGTTCTGGCTCACCAGCCAAGCGGCCCGCATTTTGAAACAAGACACTTTTGACATCGAGGTCACGGAAATGCATCACCGCCACAAAATCGATGCCCCATCCGGAACGGCGCGTCGGTTGTTAGAAATTCTCAGCGAAGAAACCGGAACATCATACCATGACGATATTGCCCATGGTCGTCTTGGAAACATTGGTCCTCGCAAGCCTCGCGAAATCGGCATGCACACTCTGCGTGGTGGCGATGTGGTCGGCGATCATACCGTCATGTTCGCCGCCGATGGCGAACGCGTAGAGCTCACCCACAAAGCATCATCCCGCATGACCTTTGCCTCCGGTGCCGTTCGCGCCGCGCTTTGGCTGCAAGACAAACCTGCCGGTCTCTACGACATGCAGGACGTTCTCGAACTTAAATAAGTCTTATTCTTTTTTCATGAAACCGTACATCATCCTTCTTTTCAGCATCGTTCTCTGCAGCTGTAAACGCGAGCAATACGCTATTCCCCTAACAACTACCTCGCCGGAAATGCCGCTTGTCTCAGTTGTGGAAAACACCGAAACCGTTCGTTCAGCCGTCCGCGTCAACGCCACCAGCCAATCATGGAACCCTGGCCAGCCATGGGAAAAAAATCCACCAACAAGCCTGCGCTCGCTTGGTATCATCGTGAAACCCGGCCAAGTTCTCACCAGCGCTCAAATGGTCGCAGACGCAACCTATGTTGAACTCGAACTCATTGACGGATCAAAAACCATCGAAGCTAAAACCATCGCGGTCGATTACGAAGCCAACCTCGCGTTGCTCTCCGTGAAATCAGAAGCAGACTCCGAAGCCTTTTTCGCCAACACCACTCCTATCGCCCTAGCCAACTCTCCAACCATCGGGGACAATCTCGGAATACTTCAAGTCGAAGATAATGGCACCCCGCTCATGACCGAGGGAAAACTTCAATCCGTCGAAGTCAGCGCGAGTTTCCTAACAGGACAATCGTTCCTTGCCTACAAGGTCAAAGCATCGATGCAAAGCGCTGCCAGCAGCTTCTCCCTCCCCGTCATTCGCAACGGCGAACTCGCCGGCATCTTACTCAGCTATAACAACGAAGACCAAATTTCCGATGTCCTCTCCATAGACGTCATCCAACATTTCCTCGCCGATGCAGCGGATGGCGATTACGCAGGTTTCCCTTCACTCGGTATTTCCATCGCAGAGACGAGCGATCCATTGTTCAGAGATTTCCTCAAACTCACCCCGGAGCAAGGTGGCATTTATATCAGCAAAGTCCGCCCCGATGGCTCTGCCGACAAAGCCGGCGTGAAAAAAGGCGACGTCCTTCTCGCTGCCGATGGTTATCCCATCGATCGTCTCGGCTTTTTCAAACATCCCAACTACGGATCCGTTTTCTGGGGCCACCTCGTCAAAGGTGAAAAATCCGCTGGCGATACGATCAAACTTTCCATCCTGAGAAATGGCGAGCCTTCAGAAATCACCGCTACTCTCACCCGCGATAATCCAAAAGATGTTTTGGTTCCACATTATCAATTTGATCGCGCCCCAAACTTCCTCGTTAAAGGCGGCCTGATTTTCCAAGAACTCAATCGCCCCTTGCTTGAAGCCTACGGCGAAGAGTGGACTAGCCGTGCTCCACTCAACCTACTCGATGCCTACGAGAATCCCGATAAATACGAAGAAAAATTCGACCGCATTATTTTTCTCAGCGGCTCCATCCCATCCAAAGCCACCGTCGGCTACGAATCCCTCCGTAACCTCATTGTCAAAAAAGTCAACGGCGTGGAAATCAAGGACATGAAATCCCTCATCGAGGCTTTCAAAAAACCAAACGCAGATAAACTCCACTCCATCGAATTCCTCGACGAAGATTTTACCGTCTACCTCGACGAATCCATCTCCTCCATGGTCGATGCAGCCCTCCTCCAAAGCGGCTTCAACCAACTCTCAAGAGCCGAGTGATTTCTCTCCTTTCATTATCTCTTACTTGAAACTTGAATTTTGTGTTTTGAATGACCTGTGAGCGATGGCGAACGAACCTACACACGAAGTCTATTCTCATAGCCCTCAGGCAATTTTGAAATTTAACTACAGCCCATGAAAACCTCCTTAATCATCGATCTCTCCACCCTCCCCGAGGAAGGCGGAGCGTTTTCATGTGAGCTCGACAGCTCCATTTTTGACCTCCCGGAAGGCGATGCCCGCGCCACTGGCTCACTAATTTACGATCTTTGGGCTCAAAAATTTGAATCCGAACTCCTTCTCACCGGCTCCATTTCCGCTGCTTTCGAATTCACTTGCGTCGTTACCCTAAAAAAATTCATCCAAACCATCAGCCTTCCATCGGCCGCAATCGCCATAGAAACGGGGAATTCCATCCAAATGGACGTCACCGAAGCCCTGCGGGAAGAGATTCTTTTGGAATTTCCCACCTCTCCCCGCTGCGACGAGGGAGACATCCCAGAACCCTGCGAAATAGATTCGCGATATTTAGCAGTAGACAAATCCTCCGATAATGATTTATCACCTGCACCCCGCAACGAGGGTGCCGACCATTGGTCAGCCCTCGACGACCTAACGGGTCTCAACGATCAACCTTAACTTA
>CAMCYT010000114.1 GCA_945885485.1 Prosthecobacter debontii | reverse complement strand
TCACGATGAATGTGCAGCCGGTATCTCCGACCCGGCCATCATCGCCGGTGTCCTCAAGCCCCATCTAGACGGCATTCCCGCTGTCAACCTGCATTGCGCGATGCACAGCTATCGTTTCGGCAACTTCAAAGAGAAGGTAGAGCCTTCCGCAGACAACGGCAAGTGGTTTGAATATATCGGACTGCAGACCACCGGGCATGGTGCGCAACTGCCGATAGACATCGCCTTCGTTGACAAGGAGCACCCGGTCACTAAGACCCTTGCCGATTGGACGACCACCAAGGAGGAACTCTATAACAACATCGCCGTACATGACGGAGCCCATGTCCTCGCCAGAGGCAAACAAGGCAAAGGGGAAACGGTTGTTGTCTGGACGAATCTGTATGGACCGAAAAAAACCCGCGTCTTCAGTACGACAATCGGTCACAACAACGAGACCGTTCAAGATGCCCGTTATCTCGACCTCGTCACCCGCGGACTTCTCTGGGCTTGCGGTAAGCTCGATGAAAAAGGAAATGTCACTGCTGGCTACGGTCCTAAAGTTGAGAAAAAATAATACTCCGTTTAATTTTTTAAAAAAGCGCGGTCATATGAGGTGACTGCGCTTTTTTTAATCACGATAATTCATTGCACGGGATGGAACTTTCTCAAAATCCAACTAAAGCGACCTGCACGAGTGTTAGTAACAATCCTCTTGCAGTAGCAAAAATAATTCGCAAGAATAGCAACTCATGGGAATTGAGATTGAAAGCAAAGTTTTCTCTAGGACATCTGTGCTGGAACAGCATCCGACGATGGAAGTTTTCATAGATCCGGGCTACACGCTGACTGGTGGAGGTGCATGGATTGATTACGAGGAGCCGGGCAATTTACTTGTGGATTCATATCCTTTGCAAATCAATGGCGGTATCTGGTCGGGTTGGAAGGCTCTCGGCAAAGATATTTGGATATGTTCAAAGGCTACGATCACGGTTTATGCGATCGGGATCAAGGTGATGAAGGATGGTGAGATCGTGCCGATTGAACAAACCGTTTTCACCTCAGAGACAGCCAAGGCGGAGTTACCAGACTCTCCGGATCATGATGGTTGGGTGGGAGTAGGTGGTGGCGTGAAATGCGTGCAAAATATTTTTGAGAACGTCGCTCTTTCTGAGACAGCGCCACTCCGCGATGCTCCTGAAGACAATGAAATTTATAGCAAAATTTCTGCTTGGTATGGAACAAAACACTTTTGCTTCAGTCCGACGAGCGACCGAGGTCCGATCGGTGGGGGTAGTATTTTTACTTTCCTAATTGCGATACGAGCCGCTGGTATTTCTTTTAAAACCCGTGTTTTGTGTGCGAAGAGCGAGGAAGTCGTGCGACCTGAAGTAGAGGTTCTAGCTGAGGGGGGAGTGGTGGTATCTGGTGGTGCAGTTGATAAGCAAATGGATTTGGGTTTTACGGATTTTGCGACTCAAACCATCAATATGCTGACGGCGACTTATCCATTATACGACAGTTCGAACTTGGATCAGATCAAGGGCTGGAAAGCAGCAGGCAAAGATCATCATTTTAAAAGTCCATCGAAAGTCAGAGTTTACTGCGTGGTTCTTGAAGCCGAGGAAAAGGTTTGATATCGGTCGCCTCGGCGAGGCGACCCTACCTTCAACAAAGGCGGATCATGTCTTTGATGAACTGATACCAGAGGTAAATCAGGCCGCGTTTGGAGTATTGGAAATTGCCATCGCCGGTGAGTTGGATGATGCCAGATTTTAGATTGTGATCGACCTGTTGGCGCATCTCAGACTCGATGGTTTCCTCTAGGACTTCGGGGTCGGGGACGAGGAGGTCGTCTGTGATGATATTCATTTTCCCGAGGAACTGGCGGTGGTCATTGAGTATTTGGTGGAAACAGGATTTCTCGCAAGAGACGTGATTCCACTCTAATTTTGGGCAACAACGAAGGGTAGGGGCAAAGGGGAAATTGGTGGTTCGCCAAATTTTTCCTTTAGAATCGGTCGAGGTGATGGAGATGAATGCAAAGGCGACTTCTTCTTGTTCACATAAGCATACCGAAGCGACGGCGCGCTCTTCCGGATGCCAGAACAAGCGGAAGTGTTGTTGCATGCCGGACCACTGCCAGCCGCAATCGGACACGTGTTCGAAACCAGCCTCTTCCATGCCCACCGCTGCTTTGACAGCGTTAGGGAAAAACGAGGGATTGGGAACTTGGCGATGACGCAGCCGATTTTCGAGCGGCATACGGAGGCTGCGCACATGGGTGAGGAGTTCGATCCATGGCAGGAAGAACCACAAACACGCACCGGCGATACCGACAAAAACATTTTCGCTGATGAAATAGAAAAAGCAGAAACTCGCAAACAGGAACACAATGGCTCCGAGTTTTCGCGATAGGTTTTTACGCGAGGTGCGTAATGCCATCGCTAAAACGAGGAGACCAATGACAGTTAAGGTTTCACGCATGTAGAAAATAAATTTCAAATTCCAAATACTCAAATCTCAATGAAGAGTCTGAAGTCAAAATATTTGGAAGTTGCTTATGATTGAATTTTGGAAATTGAAGTTTCAGCGGGTTAGCGCGTCCATAAGGTATTTCGATGGACGGAAGTTTTCAATGAGGATCTCCTGTTTTCCACCGCGGTTCATACGCACTTGGCTGAGGTTAAAGTTCGGTGTTTTGTGTGGGGCGAAGAGGATGTCATCGTGGGTGGCGTTCTCATGTTTTTTAAACATGTTAGGTAGAATGTCGCCTCCGAGATGGTCATCGCGCCCGGTGGCGAGGTGGCAGGTACCGAGGACTTTTTCATCCTGAATGTCTGCGTAGGAAACCGGCAGGACTTGAGTGCCGAACCCAAGTTCACCGAGCGTGCCGGTCATTGGATCATCTGCAAGGCGTTGGTTGTGGGAGTCAATGGTCGCTTGATTACCCTCGATCAAGGTGGAGCGATAAATGTTGCGGTTTTTCACGTCTAACACACCGAGCGTGCCGTCCTCGTATTTCATCGGAAATTGGCCGTTGGCATTGGTTGGGACAAAATAGACTTCGCCAGCGGGAAGGTTTGCGATGTCGGGCTTTTCACCGAGGCAGAGGCCGTGGGATTTTTGGGCTTCCTGCTGTTCAAGCTCCAGAGTCGCGGTTAGTACGCGGCCGTCTTCGAGGGCGAAATCGATTTCGATCGAATCGGCTTTTGTTAGAGCGAGGCGCATTTTTTCCGCATCGCGGGAGACTTCGCGGTAATCGACGGCTAGGCCGGATTTCAAGATGACGTCATTGAGGCCGTGGAGGGTGGCTCCGCGGAAGCCGTATTCTTTAGCTTTAGCGGTGAGCGGAGCGGTGGCGGAAAAGGTTGAGATGCAGAGAATGAGGTCGTAGTTTGAGTAGATGTCCTTATCGAGCGAGAGGAGTTTTCCATCGGTGTCCCAGACTTCATCGGAAAGATCGAGGTTTGAGCCTTTGGTGCAACGGTAAGCGAACATTTCACCTCCTGACATACCGAGCTTGTCCATCGCATACTCTTGGAGCGAGGTGTAGAAATGCTTGTATGCGTTTTTCTGAACCGGAAATCCTGGTTGGGAGAGGAAATGAAAATCTTTGATCAGTGCCTCTGGTTCATCGAAGTCGATCAGGATGCAGACTCTGCAACCTTGGGTCGGCTCAAAAACGGTGTGGAGCAACCATACGACATCGAACTCCGGAAACTGGCGTTTCTCGGGATGAAGAAGGATTTCGGGTGAAAGATAGTCGGGTGGTGAGGCTAGGGTGCTTAATGCCATAATTTTGAACATAAAAGGTAGTTGCCACATCGCAAGTGGCGATTTCTAAAAAATCAAATGAGTGTCAGACATGGATTTCTTCAGGATAAAAAAAGAGGCTCCCCTTGCGGAGAGCCTCTTAGGATGAATGTTTGAGATTAAGCTTTGGCTTCCTCTTCCTCTTCTTTTTCCGCTTCAGGAGCAGTTACTTCGGAATGGAATTCCTCGGTCGGAACTTCTGGATTGGAAACCTCGGCGCTTGATTGGGTGACGGGTTCGTCGATCAAGTTGAGCACTTCCTCTTTCTTTGGATTGATGGGTGCGAGTTGAGGAACGGCGGTTACCGTAGCTGTATTTCCGCCTTCTTCTTTTTCGGCATCATCATAATCTTTCGATTTCGCGCCAGATACGGTGATTTGACGTCCCATGAAAAATTGATCATGAAGGACTTCAACCGTGCGTTTGGCTTCGTCGATATCGAGCATTTCGATGAAACCATAGCCTTTGGAGCGATGTGTGCTGCGATTGTAAACGATCTCAACACGGCGGACGGCGCCAACACCTTTGAAGAGCTCTTCTAGATCGCTCTCAGTGGTGTCGTAGGAGAGGTTTCCAACATATACGCGGCGGTTCTCGACGGTTGATGGGTCACCTCCACGGGAGCGATTCGAATTTTTGTTCGAGCGTTCACGGGGTTCGCGAGGTTCGCGAGGTTGTTTTTTGCTGTCACCTTGATCACGGGATTCATTTCTATTTCCCTGATCGGTGCGTGCATCGCGGGTTTTGTTGCGACGTGGTTCTTGGTTTTGTTTGGTTTCAACAGCACTCGGGCGACGCTCCGGACGGGGCGGTCTGACTGGCTCTTTATAAAGACCGAAGGCTTTGAGGATTTTCTGCCACAAGCTTAGGTTTTTCTGGGGGGCCGGCATTGCGCGGCGTTGCTGGGATTGGCCCGAGCCGTTGTGGCTGGAGCGATTTCCACCGCTGGACTGGCGTCCATCGTTGTTACCACGGTTTGAGTTATTGTTATTACGGTTTTGCCCTCCGCGTGAGCGGCGGCGACGACTATCTCCCTGCTTTGGGGAGTTATGTGTATCAGTTGACATGGTTTCGCATGGGTCAGTGTTTTACGGACGGCCCGGCGCGTCGGGTGGTTTGTATCCCCGGCGATGCAGGAACGGACCTGCGCGCAATTGCTTTAGTGATCGATCGCCAGCTTTTTGGTGCTGGGACAAGCCTCCGCAACCGTTGCGGAAGAGGACTTGAAAGGATCGATCACGGGCAATCTGCGCCGCCATCCGTAAGCGAGGAGGTCCCGGATTTCCTGGCTAGCCCTCAAAATTCGAGTTTCACGAGGAAAAACGAATGATTGGAGAAATAGGGTGCCGGATGCGGACATCGGAGATAAGGGGACTCCTGCTCGCGCGGCAAAGTAGGTGAGATTGCGCGTTTGGCAAGTAGTTCTTTGCCGCGAGGTCGTGGGACTGGGTTCGGCTCCTATGTTTTCTAGGGTTGATGTGGTCAGATTTATGGCGATGATGGAAAGGTGAAGCGGGTTTTAAAATGGACGCTCGGTGTTTTACTGCTCTTTTCCCTAGTGGGAGGTGGGTTGTGGCTATGGCGTGCCGACCTGCTGGCTGGGTTGCAAGGGTTGAAAACCAAGAAGGAAAAGCCGGTGCCTGATTTGGAGAGGTATGAGGTTTTGGAGAGTGAGTTAAAACGCTGGCGGGAAGATTTGGTGCTTCAGTATCGTAAAGCAAGCAGCTCCGAGCAAAAAGCGGCGGTTGAGCACGATGCTCGGGTCATTTTGGAAATGGTCTTGCCGGAAATGATGCGTTGCTGGCGCGGGACGGGATATGATTTTAACGGTATAGCAGAGCGACCGGGAAAAGGAAAGATCGCCTGTGGATATTATGTCTCGACCCTGATCCGCGATGCGGGTTTTAAAGTGAATCGCTACAAGCTCGCTCAGCAACCTTCCGCGAATATATTACATACGTTTACCAAAGAGGAAAACTGCCAGTTACGAGTTGGGGAGAAATATGATACCTACGCCGATTGGTTGGAGGGAATGGAACCAGGAATTTATCTGATGGGCCTGGATACTCATGTGGGCTTTGTGGTGCTCGAACGTAGCGGGGATATGAAGTTTCTTCATTCGTCCGGGATTAATAAAGCCGGAGTGGTTGAGGAAGCGCGCGATCAGGCGGCGGCTATCAAATGGTCGAATTGGAGAATGCTGGGTCGTTTCACCGCAGATCCAAAAGTCATCCGCACTTGGTTGGCTGGGGAGGATGTTAGAGTGGTGGAGTGAGGGGAGGCATTTTGAGAAATTTGCGACAGAATTTTCTCATATTGGACTAGCCAGTCGAAAGGGTGGCTGCTTAGCATCGAAGCCTGTTAATTTTTACCTTATGAAAGCACCTATCACCGTTTCCATCACAGGAGCCGCAGGCCAAATTGGTTATGCGATTCTTTTCCGCATCGCATCTGGATTTGTCTTCGGTGAAGACCAGCCAGTGAATCTCCGTTTGATCGAGATCGAACCGGGTTTGCCTGCGCTTAAAGGCGTGGTGATGGAGTTGGAGGATTGTGCGTTTCCATTGTTGAAGGAAGTGGTTGCGACCACGGATCTCGACGAAGGTTTCAAAAATGCAAACTGGGCGTTGTTGATTGGCTCAGTGCCGCGTAAGGCGGGGATGGAGCGTGCCGATTTGCTTGGCATCAACGGCAAGATTTTCACTGGCCAGGGCCAAGCCATCGCTCGTTCGGCAGCGAAAGATATTCGCGTGTTAGTCGTGGGTAACCCATGCAACACCAACGCCTTGATCGCGATGAACAACGCAGCAGGCATCCCGAATGATCGTTTCTTTGCCATGACGCGTTTGGATGAAAATCGTGCGAAGAGCCAACTTGCAATGAAAGCCGGGGTGCATTGCTCGGATGTGACCAATCTCTGTATCTGGGGAAATCACTCCGCCACCCAGTATCCAGATTTCACAAACGCAAAAATCCAAGGTCAACCCGTCACAGAAGTCATCACGGATCGTGCATGGTTAGAAGGCGAGTTCATCAAAACCGTTCAACAACGCGGTGCTGCAATCATCGCGGCACGTGGCGCGTCATCCGCAGCTTCCGCAGCAAACGCGGCGATGGATACAGTTAGAAGTTTGATTACCCCAACTCCAGTCGGCGACTGGCATTCCGTCGCAATCTGTTCCGATGGTTCCTACGGAATCGAAAAAGGCCTCATGGCCTCCATGCCGATCCGCACCAAAGCCGACGGATCATGGGAAGTGGTTCAAGGAGTAACTGTCAGCGAGTTTTCTCAAGGGAAGATCGACGCAACCATCAACGAGCTGAAAGAAGAGAAAGACGCGGTCAAAGATTTGATCGCAGGCTAACTCGGAAAGCCGTTGAGAGTGGCTACGATGATATGAAGAAAATTCTGATTATTGCTGGCCCAAACGGAGCAGGTAAGACGACTTTCGCACGAGAGTTTTTACCCAATGAGGCCGCGTGTCCTGAATTCATCAATGCCGATTTGATTGCGGCTGGCATCAGCCCGTTTCGACCGGAAAATGTGGCAGTCACTGCTGGGCGTCTGATGTTGCAAAGAATCAACGAGCTGGTGGATTCCGGTAAGAGCTTTGCCTTTGAAACGACGCTCTCGTCGCGATCATTTCTGCGGATGATTCCTATCTGGAAAGCCAAAGGTTATAACGTTGAACTTTGTTTTCTAAAACTTCCAGATGTCGAATTGGCCATCCATCGCGTGGCACAACGCGTTTCTTTTGGCGGTCACAATATCCCCATTGAAACCATACGTCGTCGGTTTTCCCGTGGTTGGAATTATTTCAAAAACGATTACATTGGGATTGTGGATAAATGGGTGATATACGATGCTTCAGAAACACCACCACTCATGGTGGAAAGCAGCAACCAGCAATCACCCCCAAATCTCATGGAAGATCCCGTTCCATATCCAAAAAATCCTTCTTCTGAGGACGCCGAGAAAGAGCAAAGCCACGAAGAATGGATCAACGGCATGACCGCCGCACTCAAACGCGCATCTGAGAAAGCCTGCTCACAAGCGATCGCCGCTGGCTTAGAACCGATTGTTAGAAAACGGCCTGAGGTGGAGAGCGGGTGTGAGTTGTGAAGAGTGAGTAGTGAGGAGTGAAGAGCTGAGAGTCTAAAAGTCTTAAAGTTGAAGGTCAGTATTAGAATCGCTAGGGCGGTTAAAGATGTCGAAGGTCTGAAGGTCGAAAGTCTATATGTGAATCGCTGGGGCGATTAGGTTAATGAGGAGTCGTTTGTCGGAGGCCTA
>CAMCYT010000113.1 GCA_945885485.1 Prosthecobacter debontii | reverse complement strand
CTCGAAGGACCGGACGATATGCCTAGCCATATCCGCATGGTGCTGACTCGTTCTTCAGAAGTCATTCCCATTCACCGCGGCCGCATGACTTTAGGAACGTGGCAGGGGATTTTCATCTTCGAACACCGCAGGCAAGCCCATCAGCGGAGCATCGCGGTGACGGTGATGGGGGAGTGATGATTCACTTCATTGTAGGTGATCGTGCCCTAGCGTTTTTGATTTGGGTCGACAACGGCGAGGCGACCCTACCTTTGTAAACTTTGCATTTCATGTTTTTCGAAAAGGGGTTAAGAACCCTTCATGTCGCGAGAGTTGATCAGGATGGCGTTGCAGGAGGATATTGGGGAGGGTGATGTCACGTCGGCTTATTTTATTCCTGAGGACAGGATGGCGCGGGCGTTTTTGACCGTCCGGCGTGAGGGAGTGGTTTCGGGGGTGTCGATTGCGGAGCAGGTTTTTGCTGAGGTGGATCCGGATTTGGATGTGCAGATCATGGTGGAGGACGGGAGCCGGGTCAGTGAGGGAGCGATGCTGATGAAAGTGGAGGGGAAAGCACGTTCGATTCTCACCGCAGAGCGAACGGCTTTGAATTTCATGCAACGCTTGTCGGGCGTGGCGACTTTAACTGCGCGCTATGTCGATGAGGTGAAGCGCACTCGCGCGCGGATTTTGGATACTCGTAAGACGACACCGGGGTATAGACTTTTAGAAAAGCAGGCGGTGCTCGATGGTGGCGGAACGAATCACCGCATCGGTTTGTATGATAGAGCGATGGTGAAAGATAATCACCTCGCGGCAGAGGGTGGTTTGGATTCGCTGCAAGCGGCGATCCGTTTGCTGAAATCGGAAAAGCCGAATGTTCAGGTGGAGCTTGAGGCGGATCGATTGGATCAGGTTGCGGAGTTTCTGAAACTCGAAGGGGTGGATTATATTTTGTTAGATAATATGTCGATTAAAGACATGCGGAAAGCCGTGGCGATGCGGGATGAAGGTTCCAAGATTTTCCTTGAGGCTAGCGGTGGGGTGAATTTCGAGACCGTGCGTGATATTGCAGAGACAGGCGTCGATTTTATTTCTGTGGGTGCGCTGACGCATTCCGCTCCAGCGTTGGATATTGGTTTGGATTTTGTGCCTGTGGAATAAGAAAGAAACCGCGAATGAACGTGAATAAACGCGAATGATATTCTATAAATATATGAACACTTTTAACAGTTACCTTCATTCTAAGATGAATTTAGTTAGTTTAGTTAATTTCTGGAAAATTCGCGTCCATTCGCGTTCATTCGCGGTTTAATTTCTCTTCTCAGAATGAACGATTTTCAACACATCGCCGCCCAGCTTCCAGATTCATTTCGTCTGCTTTGGCGAGAGAGTGTGGGGTCGACCAATGATGAGCTGCGCAAGCTCGCCGAACAAGGCATGGCTGAGGGTTTGGTGTTGGTGGCGGATGAGCAAATAGCGGGACGGGGTCGGCGTGGAGCTGTGTGGGTTTCTCCGAAAGGTGAGAACCTTGCTTTTTCGATTTTGCTTAAACCGATGGCACCAAAAGTGTTGTGGCATCGGCTATCCTTGGTGACGGGTTTGGCGGTGGCAGAGGCATTGGAAAACTATGTGCCGCTTGCGGAAATTAAATGGCCGAACGATGTGCGGGTCGGTGGAAAAAAGATCGCTGGGATTTTGGTCGAGGCGGGCAAGGATTTCGTGATCATCGGGATAGGCATCAATATTAACACCACGAATTTCCCCGATGAACTCGCAGCGACATCGCTGCAAGAGTTGACTGGGCGCATGTATTCCAGAGCGGAAGTGTTGCAGGAGCTCGTTACCCGGATGAGTCGTTACGTAGATCAGATCAATCAGGAATACGCGGATGCGTTGAAATCGATCCGTGAGCGCTGCGCTCTAACGGGTCATTTGGTTTCCTATCTCATCGCGGATCAACGACGTGAGGGGATGGTGAGGGGAATTGGCTCCGGTGGGGAATTGATGGTGGAGACAGATGGCAAACTTGAAGCCTTGGTGCAGGCGGATGAGGTGAGGATTTTGGATTAGGGGCTGGACTGGGACAGATCTGTCTAATCGGTCGGATCTTACGGATCTGTCAGAAGTGAGCGCGACCGCCGACTTTATCGGAGCAGGCTGGAGTCACGCGGTCCACACTGGTTTAGGGTGAAACCGAGAGGCGTTCGGTTTCGGGTTCTTGGTCGAAGAGGAAGCCGTTTTCTTTGTAGGTTTTCAGGCGGAAGTGAGTTGCGGTGGAAAGCACTCCGTCCAAGGAAGAAAGTTTCTCGGAAACGAAGCGGGCGACTTCGCGGAGATCGTTTCCTTCCACGACGACTAACAGATCATAGCCACCCGATGCGAGGTAGCAGGATACGACTTGGTCAAAGCGTGCGATGCGCATGGCGAGTCGGTCAAAACCACCTCCGCGTTCTGGAGTAAGGCGGACTTCGATGAAAGCGGAGACGGCGGTATTGCCCATCGCTTCTTCATTGGTGACGGCGTGGTAACCAAGGATGGTGCGGTCTTTTTCCCAAGCGGAAATTTTACTGGCTACATCTGATTCGCTGGTGCTGGTGAGATCGGCGAGTTCTTTGAGCGATGCGCGGGCTTTGCGACGGAGGATGTTGAGGAGAGTCATGTAAAGTTTGTTAGAAAGAGTTTAACCGCGAATGAACGCTAATGGACGCGAATTTTTGAGAATGGATGGGTAGGAAATTTTAAATTAGGATTTTTTAGCTAGGAGGTCGCGGATTTCGGTAAGGAGGAGTTCTTCGTTGGAAGGTGCCTGTGGTGCGGGTGCTGGCTCTTCGGCTTTTTTCTGAAGTAGGGAGATGACTTTTTTCACGATAAGGAAGACCACGAGAGCCATCAGAATGAAGGAGATAAAGTCGGTGATGAATTGGCCGTAGTTGAGGGTGACGGCGGGAATGGCGACGATGCCTTCGGATGCTTCGACGGCAGGTTTGAGGATGATCTGAAGTTTTTTAAAATCGACCTGTGCCAACAACATGCCGAGTGGTGGCATGAAAACGTTATCTACTAGGGATTTCACCACGGTTGCAAATGCGCCACCGATCATGATGCCGACCGCCATATCGACTAGGTTGCCTTTGAATGCGAACTCTTTAAATTCTTTGAACATGTTTGGAAATTAGCGGGGTTATGTAAGGGATGGGAAGAAGGAAAATTTGTGGAGGTAGATCCCGGCAGGGATCACAGAAATTAGCCCGGCGGTCGCAGACCCCGGGTTGATACGATTTAAAAATATTCCGCATCCCGGCAGGGATGCCAGAAAGCTACGCATGGGGGTGGTAGGCGGAATGATGGATCGCGCGGTTCTGCGATCCCTACTGGGATCGAATCTTTCTTTCGGCTGTCTTCCCGGGGTCTGCGACCGCCGCGCTAATTTCTCTCACCTCGCTGAGGTGAGAAGATTTAACCAACAGTTTAAAGTTTCACTCGCGAATCAGTTTCTCGATCTCTGCTGCGGTCCAGGCTGGGGCGTCGGTTGGGGTTAGGGATTCGTTGAGCGAATCGGCCAGGGCTTTTTTGGTGGTTTGGAGGCGGACAACTTTTTCTTCGACGGTGTTGCGGGTGAGGAGTCGGAACACTGTGACGGGTTTGGTTTGGCCGATGCGGTGGGCGCGGTCGGTGGCTTGATCTTCTGCGGCGGGGTTCCACCATGGATCGAAGTGGATGACAATATCTGCGGCTGTTAGGTTCAGGCCGTAGCCGCCGGCTTTGAGGGAGATGAGGAAAACCGGTGGCCCATCGGTCGATTGGAAATGATCGACCAATGACTGGCGGTTTCGGGTCTGTCCATCGAGTCGGATCGAAGCGATGCCGATTTCATCGAGCGCTTTGCCGATTTCGATGAGTTGTTTTTGGAACTGGGAGAAAACCAGAATGCGGCTGCCTGCGGAGATGGATGCTTCGGCGATTTCGAGCAAGCGCTCCAATTTGGCGGATCGGCGTGGGATGGGGAGGGCGCTGAGTTTTTCCGAATCGAACAGGGCGAGGTCGCAACAACTCTGGCGCAGGCGCAGGAGGGTGGTCAGTTGTTGCATACGGGCGGCGGCGGTTTGGCCGGAAGAGCGGATTTCGTCGATCAGGCGCAGGCCTTGTTTTTGAATTTCGCGGTAGGTGGAATCTTGATCGCGGGAAAGTGTGCAGAATTCGTCGATGAGAATTTTCGATGGAAGATCGGGCGCAACCTCGGTTTTGGTTCGACGGAGGGTGAAAGGGGAGGTTTTGAGTCTGAGCAAGGTTGCGGTGCGGGCTTGGGTTTCAGGGGCTTTGAGTGGGATTTCGTAACGGTCTTGGAAATTTTTGCGGGAACTGAGCCAGCCGGGTTGGACGAAACGGAAAATCGACCACAGATCTCGGGCGGAGTTTTCCACGGGAGTTCCGGTCAGGGCGATCCGATACCTCGCGTTGATTTTGGCGACGGCTTTGGAGTGATCCGTATCTGGGTTCCGGATCAACGAGGCTTCGTCGATCACCGCCATCATGTAGGTCTGGCGGAGGTGCCAGGCGAGGTCACGGGCAAGGGTGGCGTAAGTGGTCAGTATCACGTCCGTGGGCTCGATTTTTTCCCTCAAACTGTCCCGTTGGGTACCGTGGAGGGTGATGATCCTGCGACCCGGAGCGAAGCGGTTGAACTCGGATTTCCAGTTTCCGAGCAGGGACGTCGTGACCACGATCAGGACTGGAGAGGGTTGTGAATAAGTTGAGAAAAAATGCTCGATGCAAGCGATCGTTTGTAACGTTTTACCTAATCCCATGTCGTCGGCAAGTAGGACTCCGTCCAATTTTAAAAGACGGTTGACGAGCCAAGAAAATCCAGTGATTTGATAGGGCCTAAGCGTCGCGTTAAGTAGATGATTGTGAATAACTTGCATACATTGTTCCGAATTATTAACAAACGTTGATTGTTTTAGAATGTTAGCTATTTCGCGTATGATTTCGGCACTGGCCTGCTTCGCTATGAAACGACCGTTTTGCTGCTGGATATCTAGATCTTCGAACAGTGGGTCGATGAGATTTTCGATATCGTCGGATAGGATGATTCGTTGATTTGACGGGGATTTTTTGGATCTGAGTAGGCGGCGGATCTCGGCGGCGGGGATGGTTTCGCCAGCTTCGTTATGGAAGCTCAGATTGAAATCGAGGGAGTTGTCGGTAGAGGAAAGGATCTCGATTCGGGGTGATATAACTACGTAGGACGAGGCCAGTTTTTGGATGGATGGGGTGAGTTCGACCTGCCAATTCGGGGGGAGTTTGGGGAGTTGACGGGTCAGGAAGTCGCGGATTTGCTCGGGATCGGTTAGCTCGTATGAGGTATCGGAAAGGGGGGTGAAAAACTGGGAAATCTGGTGTTTCGCGAGGATTTCTGCGTTGGAATTTCTTGAAATTAGGCGGGTTCCATCGAGGGCGGGAAGAGCTTGTGAATAACTTGTGTAAAAAGTCGATTTGAGGCGGGAATCACTTCCAGAAAGCGTGAGTTGGAAGCTTGGATCGGCCGAGATGAACTGGAGGGATTCGAACCAAGCGGACGCGCTGAAATCGATGAAAGCCTGAATTTTATCGAGTTCTCGCAGAAAAACGTGGATTTCGATGGATATGGGTTTTCCTGCGGCGAGGGAGTTGAGGATGGGCAGGATTGCTGGTGGAAGTTCTCCGTTACCGATGAGGGCGATGGCGGTTGGCGAAACGTTCCAGAATGCGTCGCCGATTTTAGAAATCTTGTCTGTCTCCGGGGTGAGCAGGATGGTTTCGCCGGAAAGCGTGCAATCGCCGATGCGGAGTTGGGTGCGGGTTTCGATAGCTAGAACGCCGTCGGGGCTGGTGATTTCGGGGTGATTTCGGGCGAGGGTGAGAAATTCGGAGAGGTTTTGTGCGTTGAGAGCGATCTGGACGGTGGAGCTGGAGGTTTGCTTTTGGGAAATAAGCCAGGTGGTGATGCGTCGATCCGCTGGGGTCGGTGTGCGATCCGAGCTGCTCAGGCAGATGGCGGCGTGGCCTTTTTCGAGGGCGGTCTGCCATGGGCCTTGGAGGCTGATTTTCCATGCGAATTCTGGAATCGATATTGGTGAGTGGGTATTAGGATTTGAAGGAGTCGGTTTCGGTGGGTAAATCAGGTGGAGACCTACGGCGATGGCGTGTGGGCAGAACGCTCCCTCGCGTTGGTTTCTGGGGCAGGGGCATTTGGCGTCGAACCATGTGGGGGTGCGGGCAACGACTGTGGTCAGGTAGGTGCGCGTGCCGATTTTTAAAGTGCCCTGAAAACCATCGGGGGTTGCTTCGGAAGAGGTGACTAAGCCGGTATTGAGCAGACCCTGTGCCTCCTTGAAATCCTGCCAAGCGGCGGCTTTGCGGAGAGTGGCTTCATCGAAAGACGGCATCGAGATGAAGGATGGGAGATTTGTGTGCCGGTAAAAACACTAATTTTACGGATTTGAAAAAATTTGTGAGGATTAACTGCAAATGCTCACAAGGTTTTGTGGTTAATTCTCTTCGATGCCTTTGAGATGTTCCTCTGTGGTTCAATGAATTGATTCGGGTATGTTATCATTTTTTTCAATGAGCACGTTTGGAATCTTCGTTTTTTAGGTCCGAGGTGTAATTCCGCAACCTTCCGGTTTTCGATTGGTTTAGCCTGTATCATGAAATTTTTATTCGTATTCTTGCTGACTGCGATTGCTGCGGCTGCGAAACCTGCTGGTTACGATCCTCTCGCGGTTGGAAAATCTGAAGTGAAATCCGTGACCTTTGAATTGCGGGACACGAAGCGGAAACGGGAGGTGCCGATACGTGTTTATCTTCCTGATACAAAAAAGCCCGCACCGGTGATTCTTTTTTCACACGGCCTTGGTGGCTCGCGGGATAATAATCCGTATCTCGGAAATCATTGGGCGGGACGCGGCTATGTGGTGGTTTTCGTTCAACACCTGGGCAGCGATGAAGGTGTGTGGAAGGATGAGCGTATGGGAAATGTCATGACTTCATTGAAAAGCGCGGCTTCGGCGGAGGCTTTTATGGATCGTGTGAAAGATATACCTTTTATTATCGATGCCCTTGATAAGTGGAACGGTGAGAAAGGACATGACCTGTTTGGGCGCATGGATTTGGATCACATCGGCATGTCTGGTCATTCCTTTGGTGCCATTACGACCCAAGCTATGGCCGGACAGAGATATGTGTCGGGCAAGTTTACTTACCTTGAGAAACGGATCGACGCTGCGGTGATGATGAGTCCCAGTTTGCCAAAAAGAGGCGATGCGGACAAGGCTTTCGGAAGTATTACGATGCCATGTTTGCTGTTGACCGGAACAAAGGACGACAGTCCGATAGGGGATAATAGTCCTGAGGATAGGCTGAAGGTTTTTCCTGCTCTAACAGCCGCTCCCGCATGGCAAGTTGTTTTTGATGGAGCTACCCACATGGATTTCGGTCAGCGTGAGAAGGGTTTGAAAAAGGCGGTGCTGAGTCGTTACCACACAGCTACCTTGGCTCTTACGGCCGCTTTTTGGGACGCGCATCTGAAGGGGGATAAAGATGCAAAGTCATGGCTCAATGGAGCAGGGGCGAAGTCGGCGTTAGCTGAAAAAGATGCTTGGGAGATGAATAGCAAGTAAATGAAATAGTTCCTGCATTTTTCTACAGGGAGGGAGGAGGAAATGGAGGGGAGGAGTGTTTACTTAGTTAATGAATTTCAAAAACTTATTTTCATCATTCGAGCTCCTCTTCTCCTTTATCTCTTCCCTCCTTATCTAAAGAAGCCTGAATCTAAGGGATTGGCTATTCATCCGATCAATCACAGTAAAAAAATCAGCCAAGCTCGATGGCGTGTTGCAGGGGTATTTTTACTTCAAATTCTGGCATGAATTTTTGGGTGTCATGTTCTCTCCTGCGGGCGATGATTTCCTTGGATCCTGGTTTGAATTCTAACAGAAAAGATTGACTACTTTTAGTATTGTAGGCGTGGCTCATGGAGGCGACATTGATATAGGTCGTGTTTTCGACTCTCTTTACGTATTCTGCTGAGTATGGTTTGTGATGTGCGTGGCCGCTCATCCAGAGCACGATGTCGGACTTTGCGATCATTGCAGCGATGCGGTCTGCTGGAGCGAGATAGCGGCTCGATAAATCTGTATCGATGGT
>CAMCYT010000112.1 GCA_945885485.1 Prosthecobacter debontii | reverse complement strand
CTCTCCCACCCCTCAATCCCCCCAATAATCATGATATTTCACATTTGAAATATGCCATTTACTGGCACCTAAAGTAACAGATGAAGCCAGCAACACCGTTGCAGACAGCGGAAAGCCGAATGAGGGTTTAACTCTATCACCATTTGTCGAAGAACATCCTCGTATAAAATCTCCCCCAACCCTTGCTACTAGTCATGGAACCCGCTTAAATGGCTTTGTTATGGCATTACAAGGCACTTCCTACAAACCCCTTCAAGAATGGGTCAATCAAATGTCCGCGCTCTGCACCCCCAAAGAAGTTGTCTGGTGTGATGGCTCGCAAGAGGAATGGGATAGTCTCACTCAACAACTCTGCGATCAAGGAACTTTCACCCGCTTAAATCCCGAAAAGCGCCCGAACTCAGTCCTCGCTCGCTCCGCTGTTTCTGATGTCGCCCGAGTTGAAGAGCGGACCTACATCTGCACCAAACGCCGCGACGAAGCCGGCCCGACCAATCAATGGGCGGATCCGTTAGAGATGCGGAAAATCCTCACAGATAAATTCACTGGCAGCATGGCGGGTCGCACGATGTATGTGATTCCGTTCTGCATGGGACCGCTCGATTCACCTCTCGCAAAAATCGGCATCCAATGCACGGACAGCGCCTACGTCGTCGTCAACACCCGCATCATGGCGCACATGGGAACCCATGTTTTGAACCGACTCGAAGACGAAGTCTCCGGCAAAGCTCCGAAGCACCGCGACGGACACGGGCAGTTTATCAGATGCCTGCATTCCGTCGGCGCACCGCTCGCAGAAGGTCAGGCCGACATTCCATGGCCTTGCAACGAGGATAAATACATTTCCCATTTCGTCGATACCCGCGAGATCATGTCCTACGGTTCCGGTTACGGTGGCAACGCTCTGTTAGGAAAAAAATGCCTCGCTCTGCGGATCGCTTCTAACATCGCTCGCGAGCATCGCTGGATGGCGGAACACATGCTCATTCTCGGCCTGCACGCGCCCGATGGTTCCACCACTTATATCACCGCCGCGTTTCCATCCGCCTGCGGAAAAACCAACCTCGCGATGTTGGTTCCACCCAAACCCTATTTGGATAAAGGCTGGAAAACCTCCATCGTCGGCGACGACATCGCATGGCTCTGGCCACACCAAGACGGCAAACTCCACGCGATCAATCCAGAAACCGGCTTCTTTGGCGTCGCTCCAGGAACCTCATGGGACACCAATCCCATCGCCATGGAATCGATGACCGAGAACACCATTTTCACCAACGTCGCCCTAACAGATGATGGCGATGTCTGGTGGGAAGGCCTAAGCAAAGAACCGCCCGCCCATCTCATCGATTGGAAAGGCAACGATTGGACACCCGCCTCCGGTACTCCCGCCGCCCACGCCAACGCCCGCTTCACCGCCCCCGCCGTGCAGTGCCCGACCATCGACCCGAATTGGCAAAACCCCGAAGGCGTCCCCATCGACGGCATCATCTTCGGTGGCCGACGCGCCACCACCATGCCTCTCGTCTATCAGGCGTTCAACTGGTGCCACGGCGTTTACGTAGGCGCGACCATGGGTTCCGAAATGACCGCCGCCGCCGCCGGCACGATTGGAAAAGTCCGCCGTGATCCGATGGCGATGTTGCCTTTCTGCGGTTACAACATGGGCGCTTATTTCGGCCATTGGCTCGAAATGCAACGCTACCTCACCCACCTCCCCCGCTTTTTCCACGTCAATTGGTTCCGCAAAACCCCCGAAGGAAAATTCATTTGGCCGGGCTTCGGGGAAAACATGCGGGTCCTCGAATGGATCGTGAAACGCTGCACCGGTGGCGCCGCCGGCCACGAAACCCAAATCGGCTGGACCCCTGATTATAACGATTTCAACACCGAAGGCCTAGAAAACTTCTCCTCCGAGGACTTCGATCAAGCCATGAAATTTGACCGCAACGAATGGCGCGCCGAACTCGTCTCCCAAAGCGAACTCTTCATCGACCTCTACGATCACCTCCCAAAAGAACTCATCTTCCAAAGAGAGCTCCTAGCCGCGAGATTGGTTTAAACAGGTAGGGTCGCCGCGTACACCCCGATGTGTCGGGGCCGTCGGCGACCCAAATTAAAACGCCTAGGCGATGTCACCCCAACGGTCGTGAAATCTGCCTATCGCTTCTTTGCCCTCACCCCATCGAGAGAAAATCACGGTCAACACGGCGTGTTGACCCTACCATTTCATTAATCCTCCCTCTCCTCCCTAAACTCCTCCCTCCTGTAAGAAAAAAGCCGGAACCACCCAACTTACCACCTCAAATCCCCCTCCAAAAGATTTCTCACCCTTATCCTTGCCTTTCCCGATTCAGCTTTCCAAACTATGCGCATGCATCCAGACGTTGAGAAATTAGTAAAAGCCGGAAAATTACCTGAAGCTGTCGGAAATCGTCTTTCACAACTCGCTCCTGGGAATTTCTGCCTGCACAAGTCGTTTGGCGCTGGCAAAATCGTTGATTGGGATTTCGGCTCCAAAAAAATCACAGTCGATTTCCAAAACTCCAGCGGACAAGAGATGGATCTCCAGTTCGCCATGCAGAAGACCGAATGGATTGCTCTCGATGACTTTCGCGCCGTGAAAATCGAGCAGATCGAACAACTCCGCGAGCTAGCGAAAAAAGACAGCGTCGCCCTCGTCGTTCATATCTTGGAAAGCCACGGCGGCACCATCACCGGAGATGCCATCGAGCAACTCGTCAGCGGTGCAGTCATTCCTACCAAAGAATACAAAAAATGGTGGGACGCCACCAAGAAGGCCGTCAAAGAAAGCCGCAAAGCCGTTGTCCCAACCAAACGCACCGAGGCCATCATCCTCAGAAATTCTAACATCACTGCCGCTCAATCCCTCCTCTCAGACTTCGAAGCCGCCCGTGACATCAAAGGCATGATCAAAGCTCTCGAAGCCATCGCCGCTGACATGGGCGCCTTCGACGACGATTCCGATGCTCTAAAAAAACTCCTTACCGACATCGATGACGGCGCTAAAAAAGCCGCTCGCGTCCAACTCGGCCAAGCCATGCAACTCATCGCCGCCCGCGACGAAGTCATCGGTGCCAACAAAGCTCTCGAGCTCGACCCAAGCGCCGTTCGCCTCAGCGACCTCATCGCCGGCTCCAATCTCGATAAAATCGCCGACGAACTCGTCGCCCTCCCATCCGGTCGCCAACGCGCCGTGTTCGAAGCCTTCGAATCCGCCTTCGGAAACGAATGGATCGCAAAAATTGTCACAGTCTTCGATCAAGTCGGTGCTCGTGGTGTCACCGAGATCGCTCGTATCCTGAACGAGCACAACGGCATACCGAAACTCATGGAGCACCTCGGCTCCGCTCTCGCCCGTCGCGCCCTCGGCCCGGATGCCCTGATCTGGGTTTGCCGCGAGCGCAACGCCTCCTCCGTGTCCGTCTTCGGCACAGATGTCGGTGCCTCCATCCTCAACCTTTTGGAAAACGATCACCTTTCCGACGGACCACGCAAAACCTCACGCCTCCAAACCCTTCTCAACGACGACAAAGCCCTGCTTTCCGATCTCGTGAAGAACATGGATCTTAACGAAGCCAAAAACTTCGCCCGCCGCATGCTCGACTGCCCAGTCTTCGGCGACCTCGAGAAAAAATCCCTCATGGCGCGCATCATCAAAGTCCGCCCAGAAACCGTCGAACTAGTCTCCGGCCAAAACGCCGCAAAACGCGAAGAGCCCCTGCTCGTTTCATGGGAATCTCTCGAAAAGAAAAAAGAAGAACTCCAAGAACTCATCCGCGTCAAAATCCCGCAAAACCGCGAGGACGTGAAAATCGCCAAATCCTACGGCGACCTCCGCGAGAACTTCGAATACAAGTCCGCCAAAGACTTGGAAAAATATCTCAATCACCGCCGCACAGCCCTTGAGCGCGAAATCTCAAACGCCCGCGGAACCGACTTCAAAGGCGCTGATACCAAAACCGTCAACATCGGCACCATCATCGTCCTCGCCGACGACAAAGGCGCCGAACAAACCATCACCGTCCTCGGCGCATGGGATTCCACCCCTGAGAAAAAAGAAGTTTCCTACCTCTCAGACGTCGGCAAAGCCCTCATGGGACTCTCCGTCGGCGACGGCGCGAAAATCCGCGATCTTGATACCGAGCAGATGCAAACATTGACGATCAAGTCCATCTCCGCTTATCACGCGTGAGGAAACACATTTCCTAAATCACCATAACACCATGGATCTTACCACAATTGTAGAAATCAGGGGCCGCGAGGTCATCGACTCGCGCGGCAATCCCACCGTCGAAGTAGACGTTTATCTCGAAGGCGGAGCCGTTGGCCGCGCAGCTGTTCCTTCAGGAGCATCAACTGGCGAACACGAAGCACACGAGCTCCGCGACGGCGATAAAAAGCGTTACCTCGGTAAAGGCGTGCTCAAAGCCGTCGAAGCTGTCAACGAAACCATCGCCGGCGAACTCCTCGGCTTCGATGCAACGGAGCAAGCCTCGATTGACGCCGCAATGATCGAAATCGATGGCACTGCTAACAAAAAGAAACTCGGTGCGAACGCCATTCTCGGCGTTTCCCTCGCAGTCGCCAAAGCAGCTTCCGCTCAACTCGGAATTCCGCTCTACAAATACCTCGGCGGCCCGAACGCAAAAACTCTTCCCGTCCCAATGATGAACATCATCAACGGCGGCGCGCACTCCGACGCCCCGATCGACTTCCAGGAATTCATGATCATGCCAGTCGGTGCACCAACCTTCTCCGAAGCAGTTCGCTACGGCGCAGAAGTGTTCCACGCACTGAAAAAAATTCTCCACGATCGCGGTCTCTCAACCGCTGTCGGTGACGAAGGTGGTTTCGCTCCAGTCCTCAAAGATGCTGACGAAGCGCTCGCCACCATCTGCAAAGCGATTGAAAAAGCTGGCTACAAAGTCGGTGACGACATCGCCATCGCACTCGACGTTGCTTCTTCCGAATTCTTCGACAAAAAGCTTAAAAAATACGTCTTCAAGAAATCTGACAAATCCGTCAAATCCGCTGAAGAACTCGTTGCTTACTACGCAAAACTTCAGAAGAAATATCCGATCATCTCCATCGAAGACGGTTGCGACGAAAACGATTGGGCTGGCTGGAAAATCCTTACCGACAAACTCGGCAAGACCACTCAACTCGTTGGCGATGACCTTTTCGTCACCAACTCCAAGTTCCTCCAAAAAGGAATCGATCTCGGTGTTGCAAACTCAATCCTGGTCAAAGTGAACCAAATCGGCACCCTCACCGAAACCTTCGACGCCGTCGAGCTCGCCAAGGAAAATGGCTACACCGCCGTCCTCTCCCACCGCTCCGGTGAAACCGAAGACAGCACCATCGCCGACCTCGCCGTTGCGACCAACTGCGGACAAATCAAAACCGGCTCTATGTCACGTTCTGACCGTATTGCAAAATACAACCAACTCCTCCGCATCGAGGAAGAATTGGGCGACGATGCAGTCTACGGAATCAACAAACTCAAAGTGCTTAAAAAATAATCGTCACTCACGATTTTTCCAAAAGCCACGATCCCCACGGATCGTGGCTTTTTTCATGGAGGGTAGGGTCGCGGCGCGGCCCGCGACCGCAATCAAAAAACACCGCGCCCTATCCATCTAACAGAATTGAAACCTCCACCAACGCCAACTTTTTAAGAATCAGGGTCAACACGGCGTGTTGACCCTACCTTTCAAAACGGTAGGGTCGCGGCGCCGCCCGCGACCCAATTCAAAAATCACCACGCTCTACCCATCTAACAACCATCACCCTACGGTCCCAACCGGGATCAGAGACCTTAGCCCGAGGTCAACTTCTGTAATCCCTTCAGGATATAAAACTACACTCTACACGTCCCCTCTAAGTCTAGCATCTTATGTCTCCGAGTCTTATATCTTCCACAAGCACCACACACGCCTTATAAATCGGCTGACGCAAGTGCTGATCGAAGAATGATTCATCCCACTTCAGGCATGGACGAGTTGCTGCGCTGCAGAGAAAATATCCTCACGGTGGATGCGGGAAATCGATCCAGCCGTGATTTCTGGAAGAACCCCGATTGCGCGCAAACCCGCCAACTGCCAAGAGGCTTTTTCCATCGTCGGGCGGTTAACTGATTCTCCATAAAACAGATGAAACGGGCTGTCACTGATCGTTTCTTTACCGGTGACAAAACTCCCACAAAAACTGTTGCGTAGTAATTCCTCACTCTCGCCGATATAAGGCTTCTGACTAAGTATGGAGATGAGATCATCTTGAAAACTTTTGTCGTCACACATTTTACAAGCCTCAAGAAGAGACGCAACTAGAGCAATGGTCTTGTCTCTATGTTCACGAATAAACCGACCTGAAACCATCAATACTTTTTCTGGGTGACCATAAGAAATATCTGCAGAAGTGACTGGCGACCAGCCGTATCCTTCTAAAATCGCTGCCGAGTTCCATGGCTCTCCAACGCAATAGCCATCGATATGACCAGCTTTCAAATGCTTAGCCATAAGCGGCGGCGGGAGAAAAACAATTTCTACATCCTGTCGCGTATCAAGGCCATGTCGGCGCAGCCACGCATGAATGAGAATATGGTGTGAGGAGTAGCGGTGCGGCGTCGCGAACGTGAGCGGTCGGCTTTTTTTCCAGTAATGATTGAGGAACGTTTTTAAACCTTCACCGGATTGAATGATCGCTGGGCTGAGTTCTTTAGATAAAGTGATCGCATTACCGTGAAGATTTAAAATCATAGGAACGATGACTTCTGATTTTAAATCGCTGAAACCCAAACCGAGCGCCATCGCAATTCCAGCAATGGATTGCGCTGCATCCAACTCACCGTAATACATTTTATCTCGCACGCTCGCCCAGCCGAGTTCCTTGGAGAGTTTCACATGAAGTCCATGGCGCTCGAATATTCCGGTTTCCATAGCGACTGCAATAGGAGCGCAATCACACAATGGCACGAAACCTAGTCGAATCGGTGACTGGTTTCCAGAATCAGAATACAAGCTCTCCATATCTGCCCCATAAGCGTTTAGAGTGCCAAAATTACAGCTTTGGCATAAACGCTGCTAATTTAAATGATACGTTCTAGATGAGCGCGCTTCATTTTTAAATTATGGAATGGGTTCCGGACTTAAGACAACTTAGGGCTTTCGTCGCAGTGGCCGAGGAGGGCAGCTTTACTCTTGCCGCGAAACGGATTTTTGTCACGCAATCTGCAGTGAGTCATTCGCTTCGCACGCTTGAAGAACAACTCAATTGTAAGCTCTTAGATCGCTCAGGAAAACGGGTCGTCACAACAGCGGAAGGCGATCTTCTGTTAGTGAGATGCCGCCGCATGCTCCATGAAATTGATCAAGTCAGCATGGATCTCGAAGGCCTGCGACGTTGGGGGCAGACACGGATTCGGATCGGAGCTCCACATTCACTTTGCCATTTTTTCATTCCATCCATCCTTCGCGAATTCCGCGATTGCTTTCCGAGATGTGAACCATCCATCGAAGTCGGCGATAGCACATTACTTTTGAATCAACTCGCCGAAGGAACCCTCGATCTTGTTGTCGGACTCAAACCTCGTGGTCGCAGCGAGGAAGGGTATCGCCGGATGTTTAAGGACAAGCTCGCATTTGTAGTCTCCCCTTTCCACCCATGGGCTCAAGAAGGAGCTAACATCGAATCCACATTGAAGGATCAACAGTTTATCATTTACGCAAAAGCCACGGAGACGCATCGCTTGATCGAAAATTGGTTAGATCAAAAAATCGGTAGCGCCAACAAAAGTCTAGCGCTCGGCGACATGCAAGCGATCAAAGAAATGACAAAGATCGGCATCGGTGTAGGCATCGTCGCACCATGGGTCGCAGAAAGGGAAATCGAAGAAGGCAGCCTGATCGTCATCGATATGCAGAGTCCCACTATCGAACGCGAATGGGGTGTTTTTCACACATCAAAGCGTAATCCCAGTCTAGTCGAAGAAGCATTCATCGGCCTCTGTGAAATGGCATTCTCGATGATGCCGAGTCAGAATTAAAAATGGTGCGCGCGATAGGACTCGAACCTACACGGGGTTGCCCCCACTAGAACCTGAATGGGTTTAAATCGTTGATAATCATACAGTTGCATACCTTTAATTACTTGGTTTTGCCCGAATTT
>CAMCYT010000111.1 GCA_945885485.1 Prosthecobacter debontii | reverse complement strand
TGAAGGTGAGTTTTTCAGCTTAATGAGCCGCAATGGTAGGGTTAAAACTCATCGTCGGCACCAATTATTGATTTCTGATCCGTGTTCATCCGCGTTCATCCGTGGTTCAAACTCCCTACTCTCCCTAGCTGGATGACCCTGATGCTATTGCCCGCCCTTTCACGAAAGGACATTTGGCAAGCAGTCTATTTTCGCGCCAGAACCTCGGCTACTGCGTGAAACGCGGGTTTGGGTTTGGCTTCGCTGTCGAAAAGTAGGCCGTGGTTGACTCGCTTCCATGGCCAATCGTTGAGCCAACTGTGGCGGTCGGAAATTCCCCACCAAGTCACGCGATCAACATGTTTGCAGTTGGCCATGACGATCTCCATGACTTTACGGTATTGCGCCGCTTGCCGATCGAGCACCTCGGCGGGGCAACCTTCCGTGTAGGGATTCTGTTTATTCGCCTCTTCACGGGTTTTCGGATTCCAGTAGGCGTTTCTCGGAATGACATCGACGTCGAGTTCGGTGAGGGCGCAACGAAATCCATCTGCCGCGAATTGTTTGATCATGGTGTCTAGATTTTCGGCTGATTTGTCGCCGATCTCGAGATGGCTTTGGCTGCCTATGACATCGATCTTGCAGCCCTTCTCCCGGAGTGAGCGCACGAAGGCGAGAATGGCTTTGAGGCGTTGTGGATTTTCAACTGAGAAATCGTTATAAGTCAGCTTCGCCTTGGGGTCGATTTCCGCCGCGATCTTGAATAAGCGCTCTGGGTAATCGGCTCCGAGCACTCGGGTCAGATCGGTCACACGGTATCCGGGTGCGGGGACTTCGATGAATTCGTTGAGAACATCCCAGGAATCGATACGTCCGGCGTATCGCGACATGAGTTTCCCCGCATGATCTTCGATCCGTTTCCAGACGAGCTTGGCATTGGCCTCTTTCTCGCCGTCGCGGAAAAGCCATTTCGGATAGTCGCCATCCCGATTGAAGAGAAGCGTATGTCCCACCACGCTTTGCTTATTCTTAGTAGCGAAGGCAATGAGTTGATCCACGTGCTCAAAGCGATATTCGCCTTCCTTGGGGCAAAGAACCTGCCACTTCATGCAGTTGTCTGGAGTGACGCTGTCGAACTGCGTGGAGAGGATGTTGGTTTCCTCCGCGTTGAGGGATTTCTCAAAATCAGTTGGTACGGCGGCTCCCATCAGCGGCTTTCCGCTCGCCAATGTGCGGAGGGAGGGAAGGGACGTTGACTGTGCTAGCGCGTGCGGTGCAGCGAGGAGAAGACCGCTCGCGGAAATACCATGGATGAAGCTCCTACGCGAATATGTGTTAGAGTTCATGGTGTCATAGGCCAAGTAAAAGTGGGGTAAACCTAGATGAGAAAATGAACCGCAGATAAGCGTTAATTTTCAGAGATTCTGATTCATCTAATGTATGCGCGAATAGATCAGCTTACTCATTCATTACCTGCGTCCATCTGTGTTCATCGGCGGTTCGATTTCTGTTTCTAGGGGGGATTGAAGAGAATGATTTTTCGCGTTTCGGTTGTTTAGAATCAGTAGCCTAGTCTACCTCAAGTTCGAGATCGTCTGGAAGATCGCGGTGATCATCAAGTAGGCGAAAGTGCCGATGAGTAGCGCCATGAATATCAGCACCGTTGGCATGATGAGTGCCATGACGCGTCGGAGATCATTATTGAGCTCTTTATCGTAGCGCTCTGCGGCGCGGCGCAGAGATATATCGATTTTTCCTGTCTGCTCTCCCACGGCGATCATATCGATCAGCAAGGGAGGAAAGGATTCTGTCCGAATCATTGCCTTAGAAAACGCTCGTCCATCGCCGACTTGGTCGATCACAGCATTGAGGTTTTTTCGAATTGCTAGATTCTGAGTGGCATCGCGAGAGAGCTCAAGTGCCCTCAGGAGTGGAAGGCCGTTGCTGACCAAGTTCGCCATGGTTTCGAGGAACTGAACATAAAACCGCGAGGCGATGACGTCGCCGATCAACGGTATTTTTAGTTTCATCTCATCCCATATTGGGCGGTTGGCTTCGTTGTCTTTCCATGCTTTGAAGAATAATCCTCCGCCTACCAAAAGCAACAGCATGACAAGCCACCAGGCTTTGATGAAATCGGCGATGTGCATCATGCCGTTAATCGCCCACGGTAGTTTTCCGCCCGGTGTGTTTTTGATGAGCTCGGAGAGTTGAGGAATTAGCATGGTCACGAACACCACGCCGACCCCGAGTCCCATCAAGACTAGGAACGATGGGTAAATCATCGCGAGGATGAGTTTGCTTTGGAGTTCAGCGAGAGTTTTGAGATAGTATGCTTGGCGTTTTAAAATCGTATCCAACGCACCCGAGGCCTCGCCAGCAGCTGCCAACGAGCAATATAACGGTCCGAAACTCGGGCTGACTTTTTTTAACGCGACCGAGAAGTTTACCCCGTCTCTAACAATTTCACGAATCCGTCTGGAAACTTCTTTCAGGCTACCTAGCTCCTGTCGGCTTTCCATCGATTTCAATGCCGGCTCCAACTGCAAGCCTGCGCCTATCATGTCGGAGAGCTCTTCAGTAAACAGGATCACTTCCGCGCGTTTGAGTTTGATCATGCCGTCGGCGGAAGACTCCGTCTTTTCGCCAACAGCATCTTTACGCTTTGACTTCGCGGTTTCTTTTTTCGTTACAGCCTTCGCGGAATCTTTGAGTGTTACGGGTTGCATGCCGCGTTTATCTAACAGACGCATCGCTTCCGAGCGATCCAATGCCTCGATCTCACCGGTTGCGACGGTGCCGTTACTGGAGAGTGCTTTGTAAGAAAAGTAGGGCATGGAAATAGGGGGTCAGGGTTTCAGTAACATCGTTGCGCTGAAGAGAATGCGAGCAAGTTGCTCTTCGGTGCATTTACCAATTTTTTCAAAATCACGTTGATTCCAATCGAGAGACTTCAGTTGGTCGGAAAGCACCACACCTTTGAGACTTTTCGCGCCGGTAATCGGCACCTCGAAGGGATATCCTTTGATCTGTGATGTGATAGGACAAAAAATCGCGAGGCCTGATTTGCGATTGTATTTCGCTGGGCTCAGGCAAACGGCTGGTCTGCGACCCGCTTGTTCGCGGCCGAGCTGGGGATTCATGGATAGCCAGCCTAAATCGCCCCGATCTGGGCAGTTGACACGTTTTTTCGTTACCATACTTCTTTCCCTACTGGAGTTCCCCAATCGGTTTCTTGGTGACAATTTTCTGGTGTGATCTGCGCCAAAAGCTCCTCAAGGCTGGGATTCTCGCTCACTGGGATCAGTCGCAAACAGCCTTCCGAAAACTCCACATCAAAGCTATTTCCAGCCATGAGCGAAGCTTCGGCGACGAGAGGCGAGGGAATCCTCACAGCAAGGCTGTTTCCCCATTTTGCGAGTTTGGCTTTCATAGTTTGAACATAGATCTACATTGGATATCCGTAAAGGCGTTTTATTCCAAACCGCCAATCTCCAATGAGGTCACGGAAATGACCTCTTCGATGGTCGTCTCGCCCTGCATGACTTTGTGCCAGCCGTAGGTCCGCATCGGCACGTAGCCGTCGCGGAATGCCTGGGCTTTCATCTCAGCAATCGGGCGGGAATGTGCGACGAGCTCCTGCATTTTCTGAGATAAAATCACGACCTCGTAAATGGCGAGTCGGCCAGAGAAGCCGGTCATGCGGCAGCGGTCACAACCTTTTGGCGCGTAAATTTGGCCGGCGATGTCACTCGGGATTTCAAGGTCGATAATGTCCTGTGTGGAAATTTGACGCGGTACTTTGCAATGTGGGCAGAGTCGGCGCACGAGGCGCTGGGCGAGAAAAGCCCGGACGGCGGCGGAGACGAGGAAGGGCTCGACGCCCATGTCGACCAAGCGCGAAATACCTCCCATGGCATCGTTGGTGTGGAGGGTGGAAAACACAAGGTGACCTGTTAGAGAGGCGCGGATCGCGATTTCGGCGGTTTCCAAATCTCGGATCTCACCGATCATGACGATGTTGGGATCTGCACGGAGGATGGAACGTAAGGCGGTAGCGAAGGTCAGGCCGATCTCGGATTTCACCGCGATTTGCATAACGCCGGTCAGTTTGTTTTCCACCGGATCCTCGACGGTCACGATGCGTTTCTCGGGGCTGTTCACCTCACTGAGGAACGAATACAAACTTGTGGATTTACCGGAACCCGTTGGTCCGGTGATGAGGATGATGCCGTTGGGAAGGTGCAACAGGCTTTCAATCTTGGTCCGCACAAACGGTTCCAACGCGAGTTTTGCTAGATTGAATTTTTCTTGGTTAAGGAGACGCAGAGAAACGCTTTCACCTTCCACGGTCGGCACGGTGGCGACCCGGACGTCGATGGTTGCGCCTTCAAATTGAAGGTTGATCCGGCCGTCCTGGGGGACGCGGCGCTCGGCAATGTCGAGGCGCGCCATGATTTTCAAACGTGCGATCACCGAGCTTTGAAGGGCTTTGATGTTTTCGGGAACGGCAATTTCTAACAATCTACCATCGATACGGTAACGAATGCGGAGGTTGTTAGCGAGAGGCTCAACGTGAATATCCGTCGCGCGTTGATCGAGCGCTTCGCGAATGATCTGGTTCACGAATTTCACCACGCTGGCTTCTTCATCTTCGTCGGCATCGATGACGTTTGCCTCGTCTTCGGAATCGGAAAGCTGATCGTAATCCAAATCCCTGCCATCCAAAATCTGCTCAAACGTATCCGCGCCAACCCCGTAAAGCCGGCGCAAGGCCTCGTGAATTCGTTTCCGCGAGGCCATCCGCCACTCGAAGGGCATAGATAATTCCTGCGCCGCTGCTTGATGAGCGACGAGGTTGAAGGGATCGAAGGTCGCGAGAATGAGTATTTTTTCATTGCCTTCACCTTCGATCGCCACGGGTAGCAAGCGATGCTTTAGAGCTATGCGAGGTCCGCAGGCTTCACGCAGTGGTAGGGTGTTTTCCTCGGTGGAAATGCTTTCCAGCCATGGGATATCCAACTCGTGAGCCAGTTCGCGTAGGTAACTTTCCTCGTCCACCACGGCTGCATCTAAGAGATCATCGATCGGTGAACGCTGACGCAGGGCAGAAGCTTTGAGTAGCTCGCTAACGGCTGGCAAATCGTCACATCCAGATCTCCGGGCAGGTTCAAGTAAAAGACTAGTCATTTGTTCTCAGGCAATCTGATGCTACTAAACCCAGCAAAGGCCGATTTGTCGCTGAAAATCTTATGCCTCAGGCATTTCGAGGGCTAGCGAGAAGCGCTGCAGCTAAACCAACCCCGACATATTGGGGTAAAGAACTAGGAACCAGGAACCTTCTTCTTCGCTTGTTCCTCTTTTACGCCACCGATGAACAACATTACCGCAGCGATGCAGATGCAGGAGTCGGCGACATTGAAGGTTGGCCACCAGCCACCGCTTGCTGGTACGATTTTATCGTAGAAAGGGAGTCTGACCGCGATGAAATCGACCACATAGCCTTCTGAGAGGCGTTCCCAGAAGCTGCCGCCTTTGGCATGTTCCAGAAGAAAACCCTGCACGAGTCGGTCCGTCAGATTTCCAAAAATCCCGCACAGTAACAATGAGACCGCCAGTTTGGAGAAAAGGTGCTCGAAAGCGCCCTTTTTCCAAAAGTAACGAATGATGAAAAGCGCGATGATGGGAACACACAAAAAAACAATCGGAGCCCATGAAGTGCCATTGCCCAATCCGAAGGCGACCCCTTGATTGTGGACGCGTATCCAATGAAACCAATCCGGAATGATCATCCACGGTGTATCAAGTGATTCAAATTGACCTGGAGGCGGCTCAGAAATATTCGCCACCGTCCATGCCTTCGTGATTTGATCGAGGATATAAAGAGGTAGGGTGAGGAAGAGGATTAGTCGGGTAAGAGGCATTTCGTGAAAGGTGATGGGTGAGTTAAACCCGAAATCCTATTTCTGAACCACTAAAATTACGAGACACACGTAAGGAAAAGTGCTTCGCGGTACTCATCCTAACTCAAAACGGCTCACACAGGCCGCTCAATCTGAGTCTGAAGTTCAGGAGGGAGAGCTAACCATAGTTCGGGATGGGATTCCACTAGACGCGAGATATCACCCAAATCCTTGATGCGTTTGCTCTGCCTGCACTCGCTCGCTTTCCAAGCTTTGATTTTTCCCGCAAGCGTGTCGGGCAAAGAGGCCACTCTGAGCAAAATTCCATGCACGTCCGCAGGCACGGCACGAGAAGCGAACTCTTGGTAAAAATCCTCGGTGCTGAGTTGCATACTAACTTTAGAACTACCTTTGAAATTTACCGACCACTCAAAACGTGAGGAAGAAAACCCCTCGGCCTCCAATAGCACGATAGTTTTCTCGATTTCACCGGTGGCGACCACAAAATCCACATCTTGTGTAACCATGGGTTCACTTGCCCAATGGTTGACGGCAACCCCACCGATTGCACACCAGGGAATATCTGCACGCTCAAGGCAACTGACCAAGCGCATAACATCATCTGTGCCACCTGCAGTTTGCCAGTCGTAAAAGCGTTTTGCTGTCATATATGATTTATAACCGAGAGAATACAAGCTGCCAAGACGCGAATGTTTTTCTCATGAATCCACCACTTCATTACAGCGTTCGCATAGGCCGGAGGCGACGAGGGGCTCATGCTTGCGGCAGCGGGGGCAGAGGAGGAGTTCTGTTTTAGCGGCGGTGGCGGTGAGTTCGGGGCCTTGGGTTACATTGAGTTCGGCGATGATGAAGAACTCGGTGGCGAAGTCGCGGTCGTTGAGTTTTTCTAATAAATTCGCGTCGCTTTCGGGAAGCGTGAGGGAAATCGCGGCTTCGTTGTTGCGGGTGAATTCCTTGGCCTGGATTTTCGCTTCGATGGCGGTCTGGATGACGGCTTTGATTTGAAAAAGACGCTCTACATCTTTGCTGATTTGGCTTGGTGTGAAAGCGGAATTGGCGTTTGGGAAATCTTGTTCGTGCACGCTGCCTTCCATGAATGCGGCGTGTTCCCATGCCTCGTCGGTGGTGTAGGCAAGGATTGGTGCGAGTAGGCGAGTGATACTACTAAAGACCTCGTACATCGCCGCTTGCGAGGCGAGGCGGCGTGGGGAATCAGTAGCATCGCAATACATGCGGTCTTTTAGCGCATCGATGTAGATGGCGGAAAGATCGGTGGTGCAGAATTGGTTGATCGCGTTGAAGACTTTGCGGAATTCGAAGGACTCGTAGGCGGTGAGGCATTCTTTTACTACGACGTGAAGTCGCTCGAGGATCCAAGCGTCAAGAAGAGGGATTGACGATTGATGATTGATGATTGACTCCGTTTCACTCCGTCCAAGCGATGAGGACTCCGTCAGATTTGATGAGATTCGCAAATGCTCATTTTGCTTTGTTGATTTTGGATTGAAGCCATCCAGATTTCCTAACAGAATTCTCAGTGTATTTCTCAGACGGCGATAGGGCTCGGCGACTTGTTTGAAGAGGTCTTCTCCGAAGGGGACTTCGTTTTGCCAATCGACGCTGGAAGCCCAGAGGCGAACGATATCGGCGCCGTATTGATTGTAGAAATAAGCGGCGTCGGTTGGTTTGCCGCCTTTTCCGGCATCGGATTTGGCGAGCTTCTTTTTGTCCTTATCGACCACGAAGCCGTGGGTCATGACGGCTTTGTATGGAGCGTGACCCCGATAAGCGGTGGAAAGCATGAGCGAGCTTTGGAACCAGCCGCGATGTTGGTCGGTGGCTTCAAGATAAAGATCGGCGGGGCAATGCAGCTCGGGATGCGTGTCTAACACGGCAGCGTGCGAGCAGCCGGAATCGATCCAGACATCGAGCGTGTCTCTGCCTTTTTTCAAGCCTGCCGGAAGGCCGAGCTTGGCGGCGAGTTCGTCATCGGAAGTTTCGAACCAGACATTGGTGCCTTCTTTTTCGACGAGATCGGCAACCTTGTTTGCGAGTTCTGCGGAAAGGATGGCCTTGTTGTTTTCATCGAAGAATACCGGCAGCGGAACGCCCCAGGTGCGTTGGCGGGAGATGCACCAATCGGGACGGGATTCAACCGTTCCGTAGATCCGGTTGCGGCCCCATGCTGGCATCCATTTGACTTTGTCGATTTCTTTCAGCGCTTGACCGCGCAGGGTGTCGAGGGAGATGAAGAATTGCTCGACCGCACGGAAGATGATCGGAGTTTTCGAACGCCAGCAATGCGGGTAGGAATGTTTGTAGGCTTCCTCACCG